>JBMFPM010000048.1:0-9544 GCA_049969135.1 Anaerolineae bacterium | reverse complement strand
GGCTGTCCATCCCTGTCCATCATGCGGTGGCCGTTGGAAGATACGGGTGCAAGCCTTGCTGGTGGAAGCACAGGGACGGCATTACGACCGGGTGGACGTGATCTGTAGCCAATGCGGTGAGCGTAAGGTTTTTCTTTTTGATATTCAATCTCTGTTCACAAAACAGAAAACGGATAAATGAAACGGGTTATCTTGTAGGGCAATCTTAATTCATGACATTAAGTGGAGGACTATGATTTTGCAGCAAAAACGCAAGACCCAGACAGCCGAGTACTGGCTTCAGGAGTTTGCGATACACAAAGAAGATATCGAATTCCTGTATGAACGGTTCTTAGAGGAAAATGAACCACAAAGTATTGACACATTGTGTGTCAAGATTATCGAGCGCCGTTGCCAAAGGGAAGAGGAGGCACTGTCCAAAAGCGGCAAAGGAGTCATCTATCAGCCACGAGAAAAATATGAAGTGGGACAGCGCCTTGTGTTCCCTCTCTTTGACTACGCCTCTGGAGAGGTGCTGGCCGTCCGACCAGGAAATAACCCTCGTTATGGAACTTTCAGCGTGATCCGAGTACAATTGGAAAATGAAAACACTCCCCGTGAATTCGCCTCGGAGTTAGCTCAAGACCACGCGTTGAATCGCAGTGCGGTACTCCTTGAAGAGAGCGCCGGCCTGCTTTCACCTGCACAATTATATCAGCAGTATGGACATGTCGTACGCGAGCAATTACGGGAAGCTTTGCAACAAAACGCCGAGTTCGTGCATTTTGATGGACAATGGTTTCTCCGTGGCTTGATGCCCGAAGTGACTCCTTTCCATTTGAACATTGCGGAGGCAATGATTGATGAGCAGAAACGTCCTTTAAGCGCTATCCAATTGCTGCAGGAAGTGGAACTGCCCACAGAAGTCAAAGACTCAGTAAAGGCATATGCCTTAAGTTATGCGTTGAGTCAAGATGCGCGCTTTGTACAGATCGGCTCCGGAGAGAAAGCCACCTGGTATCTAGCGAATTTGATGCCCGCGGGTGCCCTTCACAAACCAATGCGCTTAGTACCACTATACCGCACGCAAGGAGGCGAGTGGCTAAGCCGCGAATTGCACGAGTTTGTGGCGGAAATCGGTGATGAACTGGATCAACTAGAGGGAATGCGTGCTGTGGCTCCCGGCACAGGGGACAGTGCGCAGATTTTTCTCATCTATCCACACCGGCGGGAGGGCACTTTACCCCTCACTGCTCAGGTGCTGCGTCTGCTGCCCGAGATCCCATCCGAGCGTTTCATGGTTACTTTCATTGACCAGCGCACCAGGGAAGAGATACCAGGTTGGATGGTACCAGCAGAAAAATATGCCTGGGGGTTGGGAGAGTGGTATCGCCGCTATGGATTGCCTGTTGGCAGCGTTATTGAACTGCGCCGGGGAAATGACCCGTTCACCTTCTTTATCAGCTATGAGGAGGGGAAACGTAGGCGTGAATGGATTAAAGAGGCAAGGGTTTTTAACGACCGCTTGACCTTTAGCATCCAGCAAAAAGCTTATTCCTGCCGGTATGATAAGCATTTGCTCATTGATGAAGCATCCACCGAGGAACTGGACCGTCTGTGGGTGAATGCGAGTGAGCCTACCCTATCTCTTTTCGAGTACTTGACCGAGATTTTCCCCGAACTGGCTAAGCTGAGCGGACAGGGCCTAGTGCATGCTAAAACGCTCTATTCCGCCGTCAACCTGACACGCCGTTGTGGCGCGGTGCCTATCTTCGCCGAACTAACCCGACATGCTTGCTTCGATCCGGTTGGTGATGGCAACTGGGTATACGAAGAGTCACTGCGCGGTGTTACCTATAGCACGCCAGAGGAAATGAGCCGACGGCCCAATTCACGCCGCCAAGATTTAATCATTGATCGTGTCTATCCTTATGCAACGAATAACGAAGGTTACAACCCATGAAATTACTGAGGCCAACTGTTCATACCAAATTCTACATTGATTTTTCGTGGTGGGAAAGGCAAAACAAAGATATACGAGTTTTGATGAGGGAACTTCTGTGCCCTGAGTGTAGCGAGGCCCTCCGCGAAGTTCCAGATACTCAAATGGTGGATATGATTGATCCTGAGACGGCAGAGGTAACGCAGGTCTATGCAGAGTGGGAAGCGATCCGTTCTTGTTGTAGCCTCAAGCCAGACTATATTACCCAAGAACAACCGCTTATTGAAAGCATTTTTCGCATTCTATTAGCCAATGGCAACAAGCCGCTTTCCATCCTCGAGATACACGAACGCGTGGATAAACAGCCACCGGAGACGATCTTGCGCCTGCTGACAAAGGGCCAGATTTACAAAGGCATTAGGCCAGTACCTGAATCTGGCTAAGTTGCAAAGGGGTGGCATCCGGGTCACCCCATTTTTATCTGTTAAGCCAGTAACATGAGCGTTCGTAATCTTCCTTCGAAAGACAGGCTAGCTTACTATCTGCTGAAAGGCATGAATAAGGCTATCCGCGATTATGGGATGATCGCTGACGGAGATCGCATCGCTGTCGCTGTTTCTGGTGGTAAGGATAGTTTTACCTTGCTATACTTGTTATGGCTCAGGCAGCAAAGCGTCCGGGAAAGATACGAAGCCATAGCAGTCCATGTGCGGATGCACCAAGCTGATGGAACGCCATGTGTGGCATTTGATGTTCGTAGTGCATTGAAGACAGCAGGTTTGTATCAGCCCAGATTAGAAATAGTTGACATTGGCGAGCAGCCCAGCGACTGCATGCGATGCTCATTTCTGCGCCGAAAGGCGATCTTTGAGGCGGCGCAACGTCTTGGGTGCAACAAAGTTGCTTTAGGCCACCATGCCGATGATGCAGCAGAAACAACTTTGCTCAACTTGATTTTTCACGGCAAAGTGGAAACCCTGTATCCCAAGCGGCAATTCTTTGGAGGACAAATCACACTTATTCGCCCGCTGATCTATTTGCCAGAAAAGAGGATTGCCCGTTTTGCGCAAGCCTGTGCTTTTCCATTGCAAGCTGTTGCTTGCCCCCATAGCGCCAACTCGCGCCGTGCCTTCATGAAGGATATAATCCGCGTACTGGAACATGAATATCCTAGAGTCAAGATTAACCTTTTTCGAGCAGGTCTGCGACCTTATTCTCCTGTTGCATGTGACAACAATGTAAGCGACGCAATGGATTCTGAACTACTTATCTCTCGTTCTCAGGAGGCGGCCAATGAATGAAACTATGATTCAGTGCACCTACTTTCATACGCCGGGTAAGGAGAACACAGCACGCGTCTTGCAGATTGCAAAAGCGCGTGCGGAGCAACTCGGCATCAGATCCATTGTGGTGGCTACCACCACAGGCGAGACCGGAGCGCATGCCTCAAAGGTATTCAAGGGCTACAATCTGATTGCAGTAACGCATAGCACAGGTTTCAAGGAGCCCAACTTTCAGGAATTGACGGAGGAAAACCGCAAAACTATCGAAGCCAATGGGGGGCGCATCCTGACCTGCCAGCACGCTTTCGGCGGGGTTGGCCGTGCTGTGCGCAAGAAATTGCAGACTTATGAACTAGAGGAAATCGTGGCGTATACTCTGCGCATCTTCGGTGAAGGCATGAAGGTTGCTTGCGAGATTGCTCTGATGGCCGCCGATGCTGGCTTGATCCGGGTAGGTGAGCCAGCTATTGCCATTGGTGGCACCGGACGGGGTGCGGATACTGCAGTTGTGCTCCTGCCAACTAATGCACAAGCCTTCTTCGACATGCGCATTATGGAAGTATTGTGCAAGCCCGGATTTTATCCGGACAATGCCTAGCTACAGCTATGGAAATTGATCGGCAGCATCGCCTTACTAGCTTATAGGTAGGTATCGCCAATGACAATATCAGGCCGCTGTAGCCCACGTAGCGCGCTATCATCATGGGTGGGCAGGATTATAGCACTGGGATCTCCTTTCGCCAGTGCACGCAGCCCAACGAGAGTGCGCCAGGCGCTTTCAGGAAGGTGAGCACGGGGTTGTGCGGCAGGCATAGCATAACCTTCGTGCACATATACCGCATCTCCGGCTAATAACACCGCTCCATAGGGGAGAAAAATGAGCAGAGATTGATGCCCTTGGGTATGCCCGAACGTGGGCACCAAAATCAGGCTGCCATTTCCCAGCAAATCCAAACCGTAGTCGCCTCTTAGGGCTCGATTTGGGGTTTGGCTATTGTACAGAGGAAAGTCCACCAAAGAAAAGTTCAATCCGCGATACTCTTTATCTAGATAACCTCTCAAACGTTTGAAAAGGGATTGCGCTGCTAGCCACTCCGGGCGAGTCACAAGGAGCCGTGCCTGAGGAAAGGCATGCAAGTCGCCCGTATGATCGTAATGCAAATGCGAGAGCACTACATAGGATACTTTTTCTGGTGGCAATCCTCTAACCATCATTTGTGCAGAAAGATTCATGCCCGGTGAAGAGCGAAATGGGAGCAATGGCTTGCCCAGCCAGCCGATATATTGCCTTGGATGGACTGCAAAGGCAGGATTCAGACCGGTATCAAAAACAACGAAACCTTTGGGATGTTCAATAACGAAGGACAATACCGGCACGATGCGCGTGGCAGTGCTACCTCCTACGTAGAGTTGTCTCACTTGTACAGAGGCCCAACCCGTGTTGAAGATATGCAACCTGAGCATAGCGTGCCCTTGTCCCCTAAGAGATTTCCTGTTGATGTGGCGCATTATAGCGAGATTGGGGGTTTTTGCCAATGTTGCGCGAGGAAGGAAGTTGGCTATAATCCTATCAGCATTTCTGCAACAGTTAGAATCCATCAGCGTGAGGGGGTGAGTTCATGACAGTTTCACAAAAGGATCGAGCACTGACAAGTTTACTTTGGGGAGCTGTCGCTGCCGTCGGACAGTACACGATGCTCTTCCTGACCATTATCCGGCGCATTCATGTACATTTTGAGCACGAAGCTCCTGTCTTTTCCGTGGATCCACAGGGATTGATCCCCCTTACCAAAGATATGGCCTTGTCCAGTGTCTGGATTATGGCGATTGCCTATGGCCTGCTAATCACTTTCTTGGTGTATTTCAGACCGCATCTCAGCCGCGGTGCATGGATAGTGGGTGGGGTGCTAGCGCTGACACTGTCAGTAGTTGCAGCGCTGGCTGATTACTTGTGGGGCTTGATTGTTCTAGCAAGTTTCGTTGCCTTATACCCTGTGTTGGCTCATCGGGGGAAACCAGGGAGAACGGATGAGTAATGGCTGAAAAACAGGAAAAGAAAATCGGCTGCTCAAAGCTCCTGAGCAGCCGATTTGTTGAGCGGCGACTTAGTCAAGCACGAGTAGCACGGGCACAATTAATGCACAGGGTGGTTAATGGGAGTATCTCCAAACGTTCTGGATCTATGGGTGCGCCGCATCGCTCGCAGATTCCATAACGCCCTTCTTCACATTTCTGCAGTGCTTGGCGAATAGTCTCCACACGTGCCTGAGCTTGTTGGCGCAAGGCTAGGGTGAATTCCCATTCGTAGATAGCAGGGTCTCCCTTGCCGTGCCCGTACTCTGCTTTCTGTTGCAGCCGCTGATCCAATTGCTCGAGTTCTTTTAAAGCTTCTTTTAGTTGTTCTTGTAGCCTCTTTTTGGTGCTCACAAGGTCAATCATTGCTGATTCGCCCCCTGTTACTGCTATCCTTATCCCTAACAAGAATTCCCTAAACGCATGCCTGTGGCTGTCTGTTATTCGGCAAGGTTGCCAGTATCCTCTTCGTCTGGCATGTAGCCTTCAGGCAGGAGGATGTCAGAGGGTTCGGGTGGCATGGTTGCGGACGCCTTCTCTACAGGCTCTGCGAGGGGTTGTTGCGACTCAGATTGTGCGCTGGGTTCAACGCTCTCACGGGATTGTGTCTCTGCCGCTCGTTGTTCTGCCCATGCCGCTCTTTCTTCTTCAGAAACGTGCTTCAGACTCAATCCCATTCTTCTACGCTGATTGTCTATCTTTACAATGCGGAGCAGCAAGGTATCGCCGACTTTGACCACCTCACTGGGATGCTTGGGTGGAATTTCTGCCAATTCAGAGATGTGTATCAGCCCTTCGATACCATCATCGAGTGCCGCGAAGGCGCCAAAAGTGGCCAGTTTGGTAATCGTCGCAGCTACCAGTTGACCTACTTTGTACCTCTCCATAGCAGTCTGCCACGGATCTGGTTCCGCAAGCCTTAAACTCAGCGCTATGCGTTTGTTTTCCTTATCCACGTGCAAGACGTAAACCTCGACTTCATCCCCGACTTTCACCAGGTCACTGGGATGCTTTATGCGTCGCCAGGACAGTTCAGAGATATGGACCAAACCATCCGTGCCCCCTAGATCCACAAAGACCCCAAAATCGCACACGTTGCTGACCACACCACGCAGGCGGGTCCCTTCTTGTAGTTCATTGAGCAGCTTCTCCCGTTGTTGAGTGCGCCACTCACGCTGTGCGATGCGTTCGGAGAAGATCAAACGACGGCTTTCGCGATCTACTTCAATTACTTTCAAATGCAGGGTCTGCCCCACCATCTTGGCTAATCGTTCCTGAAGATTGGCTGTATTCATATTCCGTGATATGCCGCTGATCTGCGAAGCAGGGACAAAGCCCCGGATTTTGCCATAAGGCACAATGAGGCCGCCCCGATTATAACCTTTGACTTTCCCTTCCCAGATCTCGCCCGTTTCGTACAGGTGTTGCGCCTCTAACCAATCTTGCTCTTGCCGGGCCCGGTACCAGGAGACGAGGATACTGCCTTCTGGTCCTCCTTCCGGCCTGAGGATATAGACTGGTATCTCGTCCCCAACAGCGACGGAGTTGATCACATTCTGGCCTACTCGCTGCAGGTCCTCTGCGGGGATAATGGCCTCACGTTTGAGGCCCAAATCCACCAGGATGCCATCCTGCCGGATGTTCAGGATTTTCCCCAGGCGGATCTCTCCTCGTTTTGGCCGCACATACGCATATTCATCGGAAAGCACTTGCTGCATGACAACAGGGTGCAACGAAACATTGCTCGCTGGTGCTGCAGCCAGCGTATCCTCGTTTGCCAGATGCTGGGTTGCTTGCGCTGAAACCTCCCCAGAACCCGTTGTTGAGGATGTTTGTTGCACCGCAAGAGACGATGCTTCTTCTGTAGCAGGTTCAGTGATTGCTTGTGCGGATAAAGAAGAATGTGTTTGCTCTTCCTCCCCTGGCGGCACGAGATCCTTGCCCATGGGAGTTACATTATCGCTCATCAATTAGCCTCCATAATGCCTTTTTGCCTGCCTAAAACAAAAACACTCGGTGTTCAGCTTCGCCAAATGCAGACGGAAACCGAGTGCCAGAAATCCAGATCCGCCAAGCGGATTCACACAAGTCAGAGAAGACCGACCGTCTTTACTCTCCACGCGATGCAACGATGCCACAATGCCAATGGAGTGGTTCTTTGCTCAACAACACTCTGAACAGTGTACAGTTCCTAGTCCGGCCCCGGCGCAGCCGAACGGCCCATGAATTACGTTCCGATTATCTGCTATTATTGATTACATGTCAGGTGATTATATTTTACACCATCTGCCGACAATTGTCAATAACCTGAGCCCATGGTGCTCTTAGAGCTCACCCTTTACCTCTCGCTCTAGCCGTTCAAAGAACTGGACCATATACTCATGTCGGCTTTCCGCAATGGCCCGTGCAGTACTTGTGAAGAGCGAATCTTTGAGTTTTGACAGCTTAAAGATGTATTCGTGCACTGGCGTATGCTGTGCATCTGTTACATCTCCGCGCGATTCTTCGATGCTTCGCTGGGCATAACCGTGTGGCACGTCAGCCCATAGCTGTTGTGCATGGCGCCCAGCAATGGCATAGGCGCGGGCCACTCCAATAGCGCCAATAGCATCCAATTTATCGGCATCGTACAGGATACGCGCTTCTAATGTCTGTGGCGCAGTCGAGTTCCGGAAACGATGAGTGGCAATCGCGTGGGCAACTGCCTCTACCTTTTCCGCCGGATAGCCGGCCAGAATCGTCCGCGCACGTTTCGCGCCTTCTTGCGCATGGCAAGGCCCGCCTTCATCTTCGGCAACACGTGCTACATCGTGCAACAGAACAGCGGCGCGGAGGATTTCCATATCGGCACCTTCTGCCTTGCCAATGCGTTCCGCTAGCTTCCAAACACGCAAAACATGATCAAAGTTATGGGCAGCATCTACACCGGTATAATAGGATCGAGCCTCTTCAATGCTGATCATCCCACTCCTTTCAAGGGATGGCTTCTATACAGCCAACCGTTGTGAGAGCTTGTAGCGCTATTTGAGCCGACGAAGCAGGGCAAAGGCTATCATCCCCACGATGAAACATCCGCCCATGGTCAGCAATGCTAGCGTCCATGTGGCATCAATCCAAAAGGGCACTGGGAACAATTGGATAAGCGTATCTGAATAGGCGAATAACCAAGAATCCCCTTCGAAGAAAAGGCGATGGAAAGCAGTGAAAAATAGATCAAAGTTGGCATAAGCTAATAGCCCAATACCAAGCAGTGCCACGAAGAGTGTTAGGCAGCCCATAAATATCGCCTGCAAAGCTCCATACCACTCCTGACGTTGGTGCCAAACAAAGATGGCTGCAGCAATCCACAGCAGGAGACAAATTTTTTGTATCCAGAAAGCTGCACCCATTACCCGCTTTACGTCCACCAGGTGTCTGATCTCACGGGCGTTGTAAACCGGTTGGCCCCGAGAGCGTAGGCTCATGAGATAATCCACGCCTTCGTTGGAGCGCAAGTAATACAACGTTGCTTCCGCTAGGGAAAGCCGCTCTGCATCGTTGTACAAGCCCGCCCGTGGGAAATCGGGCTTGCTGTACTCGCGGCGGATAAAAGCTGGGGTTGCTAGCAAATAAAGGTTGGACAGGAGAAGTAACAAAGGTGTACACACCAGAAACAAGATGCGTACCACTTTGGAGAACGATGAGATATTCACTACTTTACCTCCAGACTTGATTGACCAAGAAAATAGCGCGCCACAATCGCATGCACAATTTGCTCCACAGGGGCATGATCGTCGTATAGAACTTGCGCATTAGGGATAAGAAATTCGCGAATGCGTCCCGTAGCACGGGAAACCACGTTGCCAAGAATAGGATCACTCAGGCTAGCAAGCCTGGCATTGATTGTGGACAGTTCAGTGGGCTGACGCGAAGCAATGACGATGCTATTGAGATTGCCCAGTGTATCTACGATATACACATTTGGATAAACAGCCTTCAATGTGCTGGCGATAGCATCTACGAGACTGTAATCCGTCTCCGTTCGAGCTACATTGATCGCCAGCACTCCATCCGGGTTCAAGTGATCACGCACCTGCTGGAAAAACTCAACCGTGGTGAGTTGGAAGGGAATGTACGGTGGACAATAGGCGTCTACAATAACTACATCATAACGTTTTCCAGTGTGTGTTAAGTAATAGCGACCATCTTCCACCACAATATGCAAATTGGGGAGATTCAGATCGAAGAAACGCTGCCCAGCCTCGATGATGGCTGGATCAATCTCTAC
>JBMFPM010000047.1:5863-9572 GCA_049969135.1 Anaerolineae bacterium | reverse complement strand
ATCGGATTGTCATCGGAGAAACGGCAGCTACTTCGGCGCAGGGAGTCTTTGCTGGTGGGGATGCCGCCACTGGCTTCGGTACAGTGACTCATGCCATTGGTTCTGGTAAGCGGGCAGCCTTGGCGATTGACTGCTATCTGCGCGGTGAGCCTCTGCCGACTTTTCCACCACTGACAGAGCACGTGCACGCAGCGCCCAGGGAGATGGAACCAACGGTAGTGCGCTTTGAGGACATTAACCTGGCGTATTTCACAGAGGAACCACGTACTCCTCAGCCGCAGCGAGCAGCGGTGGAAAGGGTCAAAGACTTTGCCGAGGTAAACTTGGGTCTAGCTGAAAGCGAGGCACAACGTGAGGCTTCGCGTTGCTTCAGTTGCGGCACGTGCAATGGGTGCGATACATGCTGGTTGTATTGCCCCGACGTCGCCATTAGCCGCCGTGACCACACGGAGTACCAAGTCAATTACGACTACTGCAAAGGTTGTGGAGTATGTGCAGAGGAATGCCCTCGTGAAGCCATTTCCATCGAGGAGGAGTTGAAATGGAAAAAGTAATCATGGGCAACCATGCTGTATCCTACGGGGTACAGCTTGCTCGCGTGCAGGTGATTGCGGCTTATCCGATTACGCCGCAGACGCAGGTGGTAGAAATGCTCTCTGAGTTCTGCGCCGAGGGACTGCTGGATGCCAAGTTCATCAAAGTCGAGTCCGAGCACTCGGTGATGGCTGCTGTTGTCGGAGCTTCCATCGCTGGCGCGCGGGCATTCACAGCCACCTCTTCTCATGGCTTGGCGCTGATGCACGAAGTGCTGCACTGGGCATCAGGGGGCCGGCTCCCAATCGTCCTTGCCAATGTCAACCGCGCTCTAGGGCCTGGATGGAATGTGTGGACAGAACAGACAGACAGCCTGGCGCAACGCGACACGGGCTGGATTCAATTCTACTGCGAGACCAACCAGGAAGTGCTGGACATGGTGATTCAGGCTTACAAGATTGCAGAGACGGTTCTCTTGCCCGTGATGCTGGTGCTGGATGCTTTTGTGCTCTCTCATACCGAAGAACCAGTGGATATCCCGGATCAGGCTACAGTAGATCAGTTCCTCCCGCCCTATCAGCCCAAGTTCCGGCTGCAGCCAGGCAATCCCTGCTCCTTCTATGGCTTGGTTGCGCCGGAGCACTGGATGGAGCTGCGCTACAAGATGCAGCGCGCAATGGAACAGGCGGTGGAGGTTACACAACAAGTTGGTGCCGAGTTTGGCAGAGTGTTTGGACGCCCATACGATGTGGTGGAAAAGTACCGCATGGAGGATGCGGATATTGTCTTGGTCGCATCGGGCAGCATTGTAGGCACTTCGCGTGAAGTGGTGGATGAGTTGCGCGCACAAGGCCAGAAGGTGGGATTGCTCAAGATGCGCATGTTCCGCCCCTTCCCCTTTGCTGCAGTGCGCCAGGCATTGGCTGGGGTGAAGAAAGTGGCCGTCATCGATCGTAACATTTCCTATGGCCACGGAGGCATCTTTGCCTCGGAATTGAAGGCGGCACTGTATGGCATGCCTGATCCGCCAACAGTCTTCCCCTTCATTATTGGCTTGGGTGGGCGCGATGTAACGCCGCAGTCTATCCACAAGATTGTCCAGTACACCCAACAGTATGACAAGCCAGCCGAAGAGATTATCTGGATGGAGGTCAAGCGATGAGTTACGATGTGCCAGAACAAGAATTGATGACGCCCGGCCACGTAGCCTGCCCAGGTTGCGGAGCCCCAATGGCTGTGCGCTATGCGCTCAAAGCATTGGGCGAGAATACGGTAGTGATTATTGTGGCTTCGTGTTGGTCCATTATTGCTGGGCCCTTTCCATATACAGCAGTACAGGTGCCCTTGCTGCACACCTTGTTTGCAACCGGTGGCTCAGTAGCTTCTGGCGTGAAAGCAGGACTGGAAGCGTGTGGCTATAAGGATACCACAGTGCTCACCGTTGCTGGTGATGGCGGAACGTTCGATATCGGCATTCAGGCCCTCTCAGCGGCGGTAGAACGCAACGAAGATTTTATCTACATGTGCTATGACAACGAAGCGTACATGAACACCGGTATTCAGCGCAGTTCAGCTACCCCCTGGGGTGCTTGGACAACGACTACGCCAGTGAAGCATCCCAAAGAGCAGCCCAAGAAGGACATGGTAGCGATTATGGCGGCGCATCGCATTCCGTACACGGCTACGGCCACCGTCGCCTATCCCGAAGACCTGATACGTAAGGTAAAGAAAGCCAAGGATATCCGGGGCAGCAAATTTCTGCATGTGCTTTCTCCTTGCCCCTCTGGCTGGAAATCCGAGCCGGCACAATCGGTGCTCTTGTCGCGGTTGGCAGTGCAAAGCTGCGTGTTTCCGCTCTATGAGGTGGAAAATGGCGAAAAGTATACCATCACAGTGTGGCCACGGGAAAAGGCCCCGGTAGAGCGCTACCTGCGTCTGCAAGGGCGTTTTGCTCACCTCAAGCCAGAGGATATCCACTACATCCAGGAGAATGTGGATCGTGAGTGGGAGAAGCTAGTCGCAAAAGCCAGGGCTAGTGGGCAGGAAATCCCAGGCAATGACCAATGACCAATGACCAATGACCAAATCCCAATTGAGGTAGTGAAATGCGCGTAGGCAACGTAGAATGTTTCATTGTGAGTGATGGCGAGTTTTGGATAGACGGTGGCGGACAGTTTGGACTGGTGCCGAAGGTGCTCTGGGAGAAGGTGCTCCCGTCCGACGAACGCAACCGTGTGCCAGCAGCCCTGAATTGTTTGCTGATCGTCTCTGAGGGCAAGCGTATTCTGGTAGATACAGGTTTTGGCCGTAAGCTGTCTCCTAAAGAGCTGCAAATCCACGGCCTGCAGCGAGAGCATGGCGATTTGCTGGATCATTTACAGCGCTTGGGCTTTGCTCCAGAGGATATTGACATTGTCATCAATACCCACCTACATCTAGATCACGGTGGTGGGAACACCGTCCTGCGCGATGGCGTGGCAGTGCCTGCTTTTCCTAATGCACAGTACTGGATTCAGCGCCTGGAGTGGGCTGAGGCGCTCTATCCCAATGAGCGCACGCGCAACACCTATCTCCCAGAGAATCTGCTGCCGATCCAAGAAGCGGGTCAGCTTCGCCTCCTCTTTGGCGACACTAGAGTTACAGGCGAGGTGCGCTGTCAGGTGACCAGAGGGCATACGCGGGCACATCAGAGCGTGATCATTGAATCGGCGGGTGAAGTTGCTATCTTCCTGGGTGACCTGGCTTCCCTGGCGATCAAGATGGAGCGCCTGGGATGGATATCGGCTTTTGATGCCGAGCCGATGGAAACGCTGGAAACCAAACGCTCCATCAGGGACTGGGCTTTGGAGAAACATGCGCTGCTCATTTTCGAGCACGATGTGCATGTACCGATGGGTTACTTGGTGAAAGAAGGCGAGAGCTTTCGCGTAGAGGCTCGGATGGGCTAGTATTACACATTCGTTGCTGATCTTCTACGAAAAAACAGGGGAAGGCTATAAACCCTCCCCTGTTTTTTACCCTGGTCTCTGATTTTACGAAGAGGGAGATGGATATGGCTCCGGCGTGATCGGCGCTGGTGTGAAAATGATGGGATATGGTTCTGGAGTGACCGGGGCGGGTGTCGGGACCGGCGGGTATGGCTCGGTCGTCTGCACAGCCCCCGGAGTAGCCGGGA
>JBMFPM010000047.1:0-5853 GCA_049969135.1 Anaerolineae bacterium | reverse complement strand
GGTGGCACTCCTGTCGGTGGCACTGCGGTTACCGTCGGTGTCGGAGTTGGCGTTGCTGGTGCAACCTCTGTAGCAGGCGCTGGGAGAGGTGGCGTGACTAGTATGATCCCCGGTGTGCGGGTAGGTGTTGGCGTGGGTACAGGAGGAGCAGATTTTTTGCACCCACCTGACACGGATATGGAAACCAGGAGCAGCAAAGCCAGCAATATTGCCGCTTGCCATCTGGCTCCCCAGTAAGGCCCTTGTCTGGGATAATGCCTCATTCGTTGCCTCCTTCGCGTGCTCAAACTGCGCAAAAGTATAGCATATTTCCTGAATTTCACCAAGTATGGATGCAAGGCTCTCAGTGTACAGGCGCGGGGGGCAGGGGAACTCGGCCGGAGGAACAGGGGATATTTAGAGCCAGATTGACATCCTGGGTGTTTTGAAGTAACGTAAGTCCGCACATTTTCATTGCCGACTTGTGTATGCAAAGGAGTTGGTGTGAACGAGCTTGCTATTCCTGAACCTTATTCAGCGGGCATCTTTCTCTCCTACAAATGCACCAGCGCTTGCCGACACTGCCTCTACGCCTGTTCTCCGCGCTGGAAGGCAGATTGGCTCACTTTGGAGGATGCAGAGGCTATTTTGACCCAGCTTGCCCCGAGGATAGGGGGTGCATATGCTTATCCAGGCAGGGTTGGCGTCAATGAAGGGCTGCATTTCACTGGTGGCGAGCCGTTTCTGAATTTTGAGTTGCTGCTTGCCGTGACTGATCTCGCGCACCGCTTGGGTATCCGCGGCACTTTTGTTGAGACGAATTGCTTCTGGTGCACCGATGATGAGAAGACGAGGGGGAAGCTGACCCAGCTAAGAGAAGCAGGCCTGGACGGCATCCTGATTAGCGTCAACCCGTTTATCATCGAGCAAGTGCCTTTCGAGCGCATCCAACGTGCGGTGCGCATCAGCGCAGAAGTCTTCCCAGGAGGTGTGATGGTGTACCAGCGGTTCTTCTATGAGCAGTTTCGTCAGATGGGCTTGAGGGGCACTATGCCTTTTGAAGAGTACCTGGAAAGAGGTGGCTATGGCTTGCACGATGCCGAATTGCTTCCCGGAGGACGGGTTTCCTATGCTCTGGCCCACTTGTTCCGCAAATACCCAGCGCAGCACTTTTTCTCTTCCTCCTGCCGCCAGGAACTGGTGCGCGATTGGCACGTCCATGTGGACAACTATGGCAACTACCTGCCTGGTTACTGCGGAGGCCTATCCCTGGGCGATGCGCGGGATCTGAATGCGCTCTTACAGGGCATCAACTTGGATGAGCTTCCCGTCCTGCGGGCATTGCTGACGAGCCTGAAGGAACTCTATCGCCTGGGCAAAGCCTACGGCTATGAAGAACGGGATGGCTATGTCTCGAAATGCCACCTCTGTACGGATATTCGGAGACATCTGGCTAAAGTCGGTGAGTTCCAAGAACTCAAGCCGCGAGAGTTCTACGAACATTTGGAGGATTGAGCATGGAGCGTCTATATCTAAAAATGGCACATGCGTCCGTGGTCGGGTTAACGCTGTTGTTGACCGTCCTGGCATTTGTAGCGTTTGCGTACTTTGACCAGGCACGACCACCAGGCACAGCGGGGGTCGTTGCGCTGCAACTGGCTTTCTCAGCGGAAGCCTTCCAGTCCATTGTCAAGCAGTGGGGTGCATCGGGAGTGCAAGCCTATCGGGTGAGCACGCTCTATGTGGATTCCTGGTTTCCTATTGTGTATGCGTCGCTCCTTGCCAGCCTGATTGCCCTTTTGACCCATAAACTAGGCAAAGCTTTTGACAAAGTCACTCTCTTCTTCACGCTGCCCTTTGTCGCCACGCTGCTGGACTGGGTCGAGAACGCGTTGCACCTGATCCTCCTCCGCAATCCCGACCGCTTTTCTCCGATGCTTGTCCTGGTTGCTTCGCTTGCAGCGGCCATCAAATGGGGCATCATCGGGTTTTCCGCGCTCCTGGTTCTCTATTTCCTAGCCCAACGAATTGGCGCCCGTCTGTTGCGGAGACAGGCTTAGCTCTATTTTGTTCTTGAATCCATCTCTTGCCTAGCTGGGCTGTGCTTTGCCTCCTGGCAGCAGGAGCATCAAGGGCACGCCCAACAGCGGGGCGATGGCACTGGCGACGAAAGCCAGGCGCAAGCCGAATAGGTCACCCAGCATTCCCACTACCACTGCCATGATGGAGCTGAAGACAAAGGTCATTGCCAGGTACAGGCCGTTAGCCATGGCGCGGTTGGCAGGGAAGCTTTCCTGAACCAGAGCCATCAATATCGGGTTGTTCGATATGGTGGCAAAACCCAAAAGGAGCAGAAGCGGCAGTCGCAGCCATCCATCAACAGCTAGAAATGTCAACAGCAAAGGTGGAGCAATGAGCAAAGTCGCCAGCACGGTGGAGCGACGGCCAAAGCGGTCGCTCAGCGAGCCAGCCATGAGCGCCCCTACTGCTCCTCCTCCTTGCACTAGCGAAAGAGACGCCCCAGCTAGCCATAGATCGCTGCCCTGCTCACGGAGCAGAATGGGTAGATACGTGGTCAGGGCTGTGACAATGAAGGCGCGGAAAATAAGGACCCCAGCCAGAGGGAGCATGACCCCGCGCATATCCCGCAGTGCCTGTTTCCAGGAAGTGGGCTGTGCCGTCGTCGCCGGCTGGAAGGATATATCCCGCAAGCGCATGTAGAGCAAGGCAGAACCAAGCAGTCCAAGGAGCATCAACCAAGGCAAGCCTCGGATGCCCAAGAATTGCAGCGCAGTAACGACAACCAATGGGGAGAGGGTGCGGGCAATCTCTGCTCCTGCCATCCAGAAGGACATCCCCTGGCCCAGCCTCCGCCCCGAAAGCTGACCCGCAATTGCTGGCCCTACCGAGTGAAAGCCGGCAGCGTTCACGCCCGCTACAGTTAAGAATAACACGAGCACTGCATAATTGGGCGCAATGCCCAGCAAGCTCATCATCACAGCGGCTGTAGCCGGCCCCAGGAAGACCAAGTAGCGCAAGTCCAGGCGGTCAGCCAAATGGCCGATAGCTGGTTGGAGCAAGGATGGCCCTTGCAGGAACATGGTCAATATACCGGCCTGTGTCTTGGACAGGTCCAAATTGGTAATGAAGACTGGCAAGAGCGGCGCCAAAAAGCCAGTGTAAGTGTCGTGCAGCATGTGCCCTGCAGCAATGGTCAGCACGCGGCCAGCTTGGAATGTAGTGGATTGGTCGGTTTGTTGTTGTTCAGTCATGGGTCACGTCGTCTATATCGAGTTATCTTCTGGAATAATTGTAGGGCTATTATATCCCAGGGTATTGCTTGTGGCAAGATGATCTCAGAGGGGCAATGGCCAGCAACGAATCTGGACACGAATACAGGGCTTGTTGCAAAGTGGCTTGGCAAATGACAGAGATTTTGCCTCACGGACAATCTTGTGTCACCTTGAACCTTGTCCTGAGCAAAGCGAAGGGGAAGTGAAGCGCCTCGCAATACTTGAGAAAGTACGGCTCAAGTTACGCGAGACCCTTCGCTCCGCTCAGGGTGACAAGATTTTCAACACTCTCGAAGAAAGACCAATCACCTTTTCGGTTACAGTCTAGTTGCTGCCCATTTCGAAAGTGACAAAATTTTCAACACTCTCGAAGAATGACCAATGAACTGACTTTGCAACAACCCTATTGAGCGACACCCCCTCTGCTTTGGATTATGCTATGGCTTCGAGTATACTAATAAGCAATGTTTATTCTGGACTGTGAGTTCATGTATAAGGAGGTTCCTATGATCGGTCCTTCAACACAGTGGATGTTGGATGAGGATATCCTGCGCTGCCCGGCCTGTGTCAGCGGGCCTGAGCGGGATCCGGAGAAGAAAGACCCGGGTCGGTTGGATGTGGTCAAGAACAAGTGGCTGGTGTGCCGCGATTGCGGACGCAAGTATCCCGTGGAAGATGACATCCCGCAAATGCTCATCGAAATCGGGGACAGGTACCGCTACGTCCGTGTGGAAGAACTGGAGTAAGAACGTGCCCGCCTCGAGCGCACGCAGGCAACATCGTTGGCAAGCATTGGGCCTGCTAGTCATCTCCTTATTCTTTCTGGCAAGTGGGCTCGGCGTCCGAGCAGATCAAGCCATTCAGGTTCTGGACAACAGTTACCAGGTGCGCTTTGCGCAGGACATTACGTTTCACCTGCAAGTTCAGGCACAGGCAGGCATCAAAGAAGTTACCCTGTACTACCGGCTGGTGGGCGAGGGCGTTACGGTCAAAGTGCCGATCGCGGTTGCGCCTGGGGAAGACGAGTTCAGCTACACCTGGGAACTTGAGCCGGGTGATATACCCGTTGGCAAGGAGATTGAGTATTACTGGCGTATCGTGGACGAAGCGGGCAACGAGCTCAAAACCTCGCTCACGGCCTTCCGCTATGAAGATGATCGCTTTGCTTGGAAAAGCCTGGCAGGGGACAAAATTACCCTTTACTGGTATGGGTCGGATGAAGCACAGGCGCGACGCTTGCTTGGTTATGCGACCAAATCACTTGCCCGCTTGCAAGATGAAATGGGTGTTCGCCTGGACAGGCCGATTTCCATCTACGTCTACCAGAGCAAGTCGGATATGAGCCTGGCTCTGCCGCGCAAGAGCGAGGTCTATGACGAACGTACTGTGACCCTGGGAGTAATGGTGGATGAAGGGACGTTGTTGCTCTTGGGTCCTCATCCAGATGTAGAGCAGACCATTGCGCACGAATTGGCGCATGTGGTAGTGGACTTGGTTACGGACAATCCCTATGCAGAGGTGCCGCGCTGGCTGGATGAAGGGCTCGCCATGTACTCGGAGGGCGAGTTGCCTGCTGCCAACCGTAGGGCATTGGAAGAAGCCATCCGCCGAGATCAGTTGATCTCCGTGCGCTCACTCTCGGGGTATGTGGGCGATCCGGCACAGGTGGACCTCTTCTACGGCGAAGTGTACAGCCTGGTGGAATTCTTGCTGCGCACTTATGGCAAGGAGAAAATGGCCGAGTTGCTGGCTGCCATCCGCGAGGGCTTGTACCAGGAGGAAGCCTTGCAGCGCGTGTATGGGTTTGGCTTGGACGAATTGGATGCCCAATGGCGCAAGAGCCTGGGTCTCCCGCCACGGACACTACCCGTGGCAGTGCCTTCGCCAACGCCACAACCTACCCAGCGTCAACCCCTGCCCTGTCCGGGAGTGTGGTTGACGATGGTTGCCGGAGCAGCCCTTGTCTTCAGCAGGAGGAGGCATGCCGGAACTTCCTGAGGTTGAGACGCTCGCGACGGATTTGCAGCGCTTGTTGGTGGGCACCAAGTTCACAGGTGTGGAAGTGCTCTGGCCCAAGTCAGTGGCTATGCCCACCGCAGAGGAGTTGGTACGAGAATTGCCAGGCCGTGAGATTTTGGATGTCGCCCGCAGAGGCAAGTTCCTAGTCTTCTCCCTATCCGGGCCCAGTTTCTTACTGATCCATCTGCGCATGAGTGGCCAGGTGCGTGTGGGGCCAGCGCTGGCTCCTGTGGATAGCCATGCCCGTGTGATTTTCCACCTGGCCGACGGGCGGCAATTGCTCTTCTCCGATCCGCGCAAGTTTGGCCGCATCTATTGGACTACTGACCCCGACTGCGCATTGGGTGCTTTGGGCCCAGAACCTTTGGCTGAAGATTTCACAGCGCATGATTTCGTGGCGTTGTTGGCGGCACACAAACGTGCGCTGAAACCCTTGTTGCTGGATCAAACCGTGCTAGCGGGCTTGGGCAACATCTACACTGACGAAGCGCTATTCGCTGCTGGGCTGCATCCCTTGCGCAAAGCACACACCCTTTCCCTAGCAGAAGGCGAGCGTCTCTAT
>JBMFPM010000046.1:2602-9613 GCA_049969135.1 Anaerolineae bacterium | reverse complement strand
ATCCCAACGCGTAGGGGCGAATAACCATTCGCCCCCACATCACACACCCACACCCCCGTCCAATAGGCGGACATTTCCATCGCATTGGGCATAGGTACGGCGCACCGTGCCCCTACATACCTCATTTCCGTCGGGTGGGTTTTTGCGCACACAGGGTACAATCCCCCCTACCCCCCTTACTAAGGGGGAACGGGGGGATCCGCTTCCATCCCGTCGAGCGGGATTCTTCTATTTGCCCTCCATCAGACCCATGTGCTATACTACGCCCCAGGTCAGGACATGGACAGCATGAAGCGACAATCCTACGAGTTTTTTGGCTTTCTTTCGCTAGCTTTGATAGTTTTATCCTATATTGCCCTTGATCGCTACACCTCTTGGAGCCCCTATCGGGTTTGGATTGCTGCTTGCAGCGCAGCTACCCTTGCCATCTATGGCTTGGACAAAGGCATCTCGAAGGTCAATGGGGCTCGCCCATCGGACAAGAGCCTGAGCCGCGCGCCGGAGAATTTGCTGCACCTCCTCGCTCTGCTGGGCGGTTTCCCTGGCGGTTGGCTGGGCATGATCTTCTTTGGCCATAAAACCAATTTCCGCAAGCACCCCAGCATCTGGTTCTTCCTCTGCCTGGGCACTGCGCTCCATGTCATGCTGACCAAATACCATTTCTTTGGGGCAAAGTGAAAGCGGAATCTCCAACTTTCACTGGCCCAGAATCTCACAAAGGACTGTTTCACTGCACATGATCGAAGCATTCATTTTCGACCTCGATGGCACACTAGTGCAAACCGAACCAATGAAAAACTTGGCTTACCTACGGGCAGCCCGTGAATTGTCTTCCGACCACTTGAATGAGGCAGAAATCCTGCAAGCCTGCACAGATCTCATCGGTGTTCCAGCCCCGGAAACAGCGATGGAACTGGTGCAACGCTTCAAGCTGGAGGAAGCCGCCCGGGCGCGTATGGCGGAATTCGGGGTGGACTCCCCATGGCAAGCCTTCTCGCAACTGCAGTTACGCCACTACAACCGACTGTTGGATGATACAGCGGCACTCCGTGCAGCGCAGTTGTCGCACAACATTTCCCTGCTGCACGAGGTGCGTGCGCGCGGTTACCGCACGGCATTGGCAACCATGTCTTATCGCCACGAAACAGAGCGCGTGTTGGAAGCCCTGGGGCTGGCGCATGCCTTCGAGGTAGTTATCACGCAAGATGATGTGCAACGGGGCAAGCCCGATCCGGAGATATACCTGCGCGTAGCACAAGCCTTGGCTATTCCACCCGCACAGTGCTTGGTGATTGAGGACTCGCTCTCCGGGGTGCAAGCGGCGCTGGCGGCAGGGATGTGGTGTATTGCCGTGCCCACTCCTTTGACCAGCCGCTCCATCCATGAGGCGCAGGTGCTGGACAGACGCTGGATTGTGGATGATCCGGCAGCGGTGAAGGCGGTAGTGTGGAGTGTGGTGGAGAAGGTGAAACGTGAGGGATGAGGAGTGACGAGTGAGGAGTGACGAGTGAGAAGTGATGAGTGAGGAGAGGGGAACCATGGAACTGGGCATGATTGGTCTGGGTAGGATGGGGGGAAACATGGCGCGGCGGCTGCTGCGCGCTGGGCACCGTGTAGTGGGCTATGACAGCAACCCAGAAAGAACAAGGGAGCTAGCCAAGGAAGGCATGGAGGAAGCCCATTCCCTGGCAGATTTGGTGGGCAAGCTGCGCCAGCCGCGCATCGTGTGGTGCATGCTGCCCGCCGGCGAAGCGACCGAGAACACTATCGAGGCGCTCATCCCCCTTCTAGCCAGGGGTGATGTCGTGATTGACGGCGGAAATGCCAATTACAAGGATACTCTCCGCCAGAGCGCACGCCTGCGTGAATACGGCTTGCACTTGGTGGATGTCGGTACCAGTGGCGGTGTCTGGGGGCTCAGCGAAGGATATTGCTTGATGGTTGGCGGCGAGGGAGAAGTTGTAGAGCAACTTGCCCCGATTTTCGCCGCACTAGCCCCTGCTCCTGACAAGGGCTGGGGGCATGTAGGCCCCAACGGTGCCGGGCATTTCGTGAAGATGGTGCATAACGGCATCGAGTATGGATTGATGCAGGCTTATGCCGAGGGATTCGAGATCCTCCATGCCAAGAAGCAATTCGACTTGGACCTTGCGCAGATCGCTCAAATCTGGCGCTATGGCAGCGTCATCCGCTCCTGGCTGCTCGATATCACAGCGGCCGCTTTGCAGGAGGACCAAACCCTACATGGCATCAAGGGCTGGGTAGCGGATTCAGGCGAGGGACGCTGGACGGTCTCCGAAGCCATTGACCTGGATGTGCCTGCGCCAGTCATCACTCTTGCATTGCTCATGCGCCTAGCAAGCCGACAGGAGGAGCGCTATGCTGCCAAGCTGCTGGCAGTCATGCGCAAATGGTTCGGCGGGCATGAGGTGAAGAGGGCCAGTGAGGAGTGATGAGTGACGAGTGGGAAGTGATATAAATTGTCAACTTGCTTCTGTTGCTATGTTCAGTTAAAATAAAAACACTTGCTTATGACATGGCTGAGCAAAACGCCCAGTAATACGCTGGAAGCGGGGAGGATTCCTTGGAACGAACAGGGTTCGTCGCACGGGTTGCGGGTGTGGTTGTAGACGCCGAGTTTCCCTCGGGCGAATTGCCATCCATCCTAAACGCGCTACGTGTTGAACGGGATGATGGTTCTTCGCTCATCGTCGAAGTGCAGGAGCACATTAACCCCTTCACCGTGCGCGGGATCGCTATGAGCAATACTTCCGGATTGCGACGGGGGTTGCGAGTAGTGGACACCGGCAGCCCAATCCGCGTCCCTGTGGGCCCAGCTACCGTCGGACGCATGTTCAACGTCTTGGGGCAGCCCATAGATGGCGGGCCTCCGGTAGTGGACGCTGACCTGCGCCCCATTCACACAGAGGCTCCGCCATTGCAGCAGCAGCAATTGTCTACCGAGATATTCGTCACCGGCATCAAAGCCATTGACCTGCTCATGCCCTATCCCCGTGGCGGTAAGATTGGCTTGTTCGGCGGTGCCGGTGTGGGCAAGACCATGCTCATTATTGAACTCATTCGCCACACCATCCGCGAGCACAAGGGCATCGCCATGTTTGCCGGGGTTGGCGAGCGCAACCGCGAGGGCAATGAACTGTGGCTGGAAATCAAGCGCAGTGGTGTATTGGACAACACCATCTTGGTTTTCGGCTCTATGAACGAGCCGCCAGGGGCACGCCTCCGCACCCCTTTGACAGCCCTGACCATGGCGGAGTACTTCCGAGAGCAGGAACGCCGACAGGTACTCCTGTTCATAGACAACACTTTTCGCTACATACAGGCAGGAGCAGAAGTATCCGCCCTGCTGGGACGCCTGCCAAGTGCAGTTGGTTACCAGCCCACGCTGATCAGCGAGATGGGAGAGCTGCAGGAACGCATCACGACCACCACACGAGGTAGCATTACTTCTGTGCAAGCCATCTACGTCCCGGCGGACGATTTGACCGACCCGGCTGTGGTGGCCGCTTTTGCCCATCTCGACGCCAGCACCGTCCTATCCCGACGGCAGGTCAGCCAGGGTTTTTATCCTGCAATAGACCCGCTGCAGTCTTTTAGCAAGCTGCTCGCGCCCAACATCGTTGGCGAGGAACATTATGCCGTCGCCCAGGAAGTGCGTGCTCTGCTTGCCCGTTATGAAGAACTCCGCGATGTCATTGCTATTCTGGGTATCGAGGAATTGGGCGAGGAAGACCGCATAGCAGTCAACCGGGCACGCAAGCTGCAGCGTTTCCTCACGCAACCGTTTTTTGTTGCCGAACCTTTCACCGGCTTGCCCGGACGGTTTGTACCGCTGGCGCAAACGCTGCGCGGCTTTCGCGAAATCCTCGAAGGTCGTTACGATGACTTGCCTGAACAGGCTTTCTACATGGTTGGTACAATTGATGAAGCAGTGGGCAAAGCCCAACGTCTGATGGAATAAATACGGGAATAGGATGAAATGCTTCCACCTTGGCATCTCGTCATACACACACCGGAGGAAATCGTGTTGGAAGCATTCAACGTGCATTGGATACAGGTACGCCTTGTGGATGGGGGCGAGATTGGCATCTTGCCAGGGCATGCTCCTTTGCTGGCTGAGACGGTTACTGCCCCGGTGCGCTATGCCGACGAGGCCGGGGAACATGCTATCTTAGTCCATGCTGGGATCTTGCAAATTACCCCTGGCCAGGTATCCATCTATACCACAGGGTTGGCAGAAGAAAGTGTTATACCCACTACACCAACAGGTTTTGACGAAGAGAAGCCCTTTGCGAGGCTGATAGGAGCTTTTCGCAGTCAAGCCCGCTGAGAGCTGCGATGCTGAGCATCGTCAGCATATTGGGGCTGGGATAATGTCCAAAAGAGAGAAGCGAGATATTTGGAGCTCAGCCTGGGCAGATGCCCTGCGCGCCATGTCCTTGGGATGGGATCTTGGCGTGCCCATCTGTGGCGGAGCAGTGCTGGGCCATCTGCTGGACCGCTATTTCCAAACCGGCTACACAGTAACCTTGGGTTTGCTGATGCTCGGAGTGATGGTGGGCTTTTACAATGTTTGGCGCAAACTCCAGTACGAAATCACCCGCGACCAGTACCGAGCAGAGCAAGAACAACAGGAGGAGGAAACATCGCAGGATTCGGATGGCTTATCATCGGGATAGCTATAGGGGTAGTACAGGCAGCCACGCTGCGGCAGACCGTTCAAGTGCTCGAGCCGGCCAAAGTCAAGAAGGCACTGCTCTTGGTCTGGGGCGGAGGCATACTACGTAGTATTGTTGTTGCCTTATTGCTGCTTGGGGCTTTGCAGCGCTCACTGGATGCGGGGCTGTGGACTTTGGCGGGTTTCTTGGTGGCACGCCTAGTCTGTTGCGGAGTCATCACGTTATCTATGGTGCGCAAAGGAGCTGTGCCGGCAAAGCAGGAGGTCAACGAATGAAGGGCCTATTTCCACAGGTAGTATTTACGGTCTTTGGCATCCCCGTACGCGACACAGTCTTGTCTACTTGGGTTATGCTGATTCTGCTCACAGGCATCGTGTATGCGCTGGGCAAAAAGAGGCCAGCGACACTGGAATTGCTGGTCGAATTCGTGTTGGATAACGTTTCCAGCGTGATGGGACGGCCTGCAGACCTATACTTGCCGCTACTGGGCACCCTGGCCGTTTTCATTGCATCAGCCAACATACTGGGTGCGGTGCCTATCCTAGTTTCCCCGACCAAAGGCATCAATACGCCCTTTGCCTTAGCGCTCATAGTCTTTTTTTCTGTACACTATTTCGGCATCCGAGAAAAGGGCGTGATAGGCTATGTGAAGAACCTAGCGGACCCCATCTTCCTGCTACCTCTGGAGTTAATTGGACAATTCAGCCGCACAATCTCCCTTACCCTGCGCTTGTTTGGCAATGTGCTGAGCACAGATCTCATCGTCGCGGTGATTTTCTCGCTGCTTCCGCTGATTGTACCAATACCACTGATCGCTTTCAGCATATTGACCGGCCTCTTGCAGGCTTATATCTTCACTGTACTGGCCGCAGTCTACATTGGCGCTGCCGTGGCGGCCAGTGAAACAATTCCCAATGAGAAAAGGAGTTAGGCTATGGATTCTGGAACCTTGATCACCATTGTTACCATTGTCACTACTGCCGTTGCTATTACCCTGGGCACCATCGTGCCGGCCTGGGTCGAGGGGCGCGCTGTGGTGAAGGCACTAGAGGGGATGACCCGTCAGCCCGAAGTGGCTGACCGCCTGCGTGCTACGCTGTTCATCTCCATGGCTCTGCTGGAGTCCACAGCGATCTACGTACTGCTTATCTGCCTGATCCTCCTCTTTGCCAACCCGCTGCTCGATCGCTTCTTCTAGAGGCTAGCACATGTTGAGTCTGGATCCAGCCACCATTATCTTCCAGGTTATCAACTTTATCGTGTTGGCAGTGGTGTTGAACCGCTTCCTGTTCCAACCTGTCCTGCGCCAGGCAGCACAGCGGGCAGAGGAGAAGGAGCGGCTGCTGAAAGAACTGGCTGAAGAACGGCACCGCGTGGCTCTCCTACGCGCCGAACTGGAGCAGAGACAGGCGGAACTCGATGAAGAGGCTGAGAGGCTTATTGCAAAGACGCGCGAGCGAGCAGAAGCGGAACATCAGGAATTGCTCGCGCAAGCACGCGCTGCAGCAGAGCAAATGCTGGTGGAGGCTCAGGCAGATATCTACCGCCTGAAGCAACAGGCAATGGATGAGTTTCATGAGCAATTGGTGGATGCTATCCTGGATGTCAGTGCCAGCATTACTGCCCGTGTAGCTCCTCTCGAGGTACAGGGGGCGCTCATCCGGGGGCTGATCGAACGCATTCGTGAAATGGGGCGTACAGAGATGGATCGAGTAGAAGCCATACGGCGTTCCCTAGGCACGCGCGAACCCATCGCACACATCACCTCAGCGCAAGAGCTCTCTGTGGAGCAACAAGGACAACTGGCGCAGATCCTCACAGCCCTGGCGGACCGTAATGTGAGCATGGAACTGAGCATTGACCCGGCATTGGTGGCTGGCATACGCGTGCGCTTGGGCGATTTGATCATGGATAACTCGCTTGCGGGCCAGTTGCAGGAGTTACGTGAACAGGTATCTGCAGCACTAAAGGAGCAGGTAGGCAATGCCTAGGTCGGAACCAGATGTGGCAGCCGTGCTGCGCGCAGTCCGTCAGCGACTGGCACAAGTGGATCAGAAGGTCCGTTTCGGCCAGGTTGACACCATTCAATTGATCAAAGAGGCCATAGCCACTGCTCCTGGCCTGCCCAAAGTGCGACCCGAGCTTGACCTGCTGCTTACCGTATTGCGCCAAAAAACATCTGCATTGCCCCTACGGACGCGCTTTTACGACATAGGCACCGTGCAACGCATTGGAGACGGCGTAGCTACCCTCTCTGGCTTGCCCCGTGCGCGCACAGACGAAGTGGTTGTCTTCCCAACGGGAGTCAGGG
>JBMFPM010000046.1:0-2502 GCA_049969135.1 Anaerolineae bacterium | reverse complement strand
GGCTTGCCCCGTGCGCGCACAGACGAAGTGGTTGTCTTCCCAACGGGAGTCAGGGGTTTGGTGTTGAACCTGGATCACGAACAGATAGATGTTATCCTCCTTGGCCCGGATAGGGGCATCCAAGGCGGAGACCAGGTCACCGGGACCGGGAGACGCCTGCGCGTACCGGTGGGCCGCAAGCTCCTAGGACGCATTGTCAATCCATTGGGCGAACCTTTGGACGGCCGGGGCCCGATACAAGAATCCGAATGGCGCCATTTGGAGCGCGATGCGCCAGGCATCATCGAACGTGCGCCGGTGAACACCTCCTTGCACACTGGCATCAAGATAGTAGACGCCTTGATACCCATCGGCCGGGGGCAGCGGGAACTGATCATTGGCGACCGCCAGATTGGGAAGACCACACTCGCTGTAGATACCATCCTGAGCCAAAAGGAAAGCGGAGTCCTCTGCGTCTACGTGGCTATTGGCCAGAAAAAATCTTCTTCACTGGATGTCATTGAGACGCTGCGCAAGCACGATGCGCTGGCATATACCATCGTGGTCGTTTCCAGCCCGGATGACCCGCCCGCACTGCGTTATCTGGCTCCTTATGCTGGCTGCACCATGGCTGAATTCTTTATGGATGAGGGCCATGACGTGCTTATCGTCTACGATGACTTGTCCAAACATGCCGACGCTTACCGTGAATTGAGCTTGCTCCTGCGCCGCCCGCCGGGCCGCGAGGCCTACCCAGGAGACATCTTCTATCTACACGCACGACTGCTAGAACGTGCCTGCAAACTGGGAGAAGAAGCAGGCAGCGGATCGCTCACTGCTCTGCCCATCGTGGAAACGAAAGGCGGCAACATCTCTGCGTATATCCCCACCAATTTGATCGCTATAACCGATGGGCAAATCGTACTTGATGCTGATCTCTTTAACCGTGGCATCAAACCAGCGGTGAATGTCGGCTTATCCGTTTCCCGTGTCGGTGGGGCGGCACAGTCAGCAGCAATGCGTGCACTTTCTGGAGATTTGCGTCTACAACTGGCACAGTATGAAGAAGTCTCCCGCTTTGCACGATTCGGAACAGAGGTGGACGAAGCAACCCAGCGGCAAATCAAACGGGGCGAGAGAGTGCGTGCGGTGCTTACTCAACCACCCAACCAGCCTTTGTCATTGGCAGATGAAGTGATCATTCTACTGGCTGTCAATAAAGGCTTCCTGGATGATGTGCCTCTTGCCAATGTGTTTATCTATCAATCAGAACTACTGCGTCATGTCAGAAAAACTGAACCGGATTTGTACCATGACCTGAATCGCACAGGGGCATGGAACGATGAAATCCGTGAGGCATTGCTACACCTATGCGCGGAATATTCTGCTATATACGCAAGGAGGGAAAAAGCCACATGAAAATGGTAATGGCAGTTGTGCCAAAAGCGGAGGCAAACGAAGTTATCAACAGATTGGTCGCAGCTGGGCACACAGCAACGTTCACGGAGACCAGAGGGGGTGTGCTCCGCCAGGCTAGCCAGACCCTTTTTATTGCTGTCCCGGATGAAAAGCTCGAAGAGGTGCTGTGCTTGATTGACAGTTCCTGTCACGCCCCTATCTCGTTGGCGAGGACAGACGCCAGAGGCCAGCCTATCGCGCCCACTGAGACAGCACAGGTGGGTGGAGCAATCATCTTTGTGTGGGATATTGAGCGCTTTCAAAAGTATTAAGAGCCCATGGAAGAACTGGAACGCCTCAAGTCACGCCTGGAGAACATACGCGCAGTAGAACCCATACTGGGGGCATTACGCACTATTTCCTTAGGCAGCCGGCTCCTTGCCCTAAACAAAAGGCGTAATGTTGACCAGTATGCTCAGCATTTGCTGCGCATCCTGGCTCTGATCACTCCCTATCTGCGCCAGCATTTTCCTACCCAGCGCCAGGAACGCCAACCTGCAGAACGCATTGCCCTTCTGGTCATTGGCAGTGAACGCGGATTATGCGGACCTTTTAACGACGCAGTCGTTGCATACGCGGAGCAAATCCTGTCACAATATGCCCCCAATGCGAAGATCACTTTAATGACACTAGGAACGCGTACCCAGCGTACATTTCGCCGCCGGGCGCGTGTACCCGTATGGGCAAAACCGCTATCCGTGACCGCTCTTCCACCCTATGGGCTCGCTGTCGAACTTGTCACAGAATGGCTGCAGAGTTATGAACGATACGAATTAGATGCGGTTGAGGTCATTTACAATGCTCCCCGAGGATTTATACGCTATGAACCAACCATCGTGTGCTTGCTTCCTCCCACCATACCTTCAGTGCCAGTAGAGGAATCCCTGTTCCCTCCTATTATCGAAACCGACCCCGCGGGGCTTTATATGCGTTTGGTTGAGCTCTGGCTCACTGCGAAGCTCTATCAAATACTGCTGGATTCCGCTGTAGCGGAGCACTCAGCACGTTATCAACTCTTGGACGGAGCCACGCAAAATGCAGAGCGCCTGATCGAAGAGCTCAAGT
>JBMFPM010000045.1:0-9653 GCA_049969135.1 Anaerolineae bacterium | reverse complement strand
GATAACCAAACTATTTTATGATAAAATGAGCAGAGTGTCAATTTACGCGAGTTGACCACAGTACGCATTCTTGCCAAAATGAAAGAAGTGGTTACAATGATAATCCATTCAGCCTCAGGATATTAGGAGATGAATATGGACTTGAATGTTTCGAAATACCAAATAAAAGAGGAACTCCGTAAACAATGGACCGCACGTGCAGTGCAAGCAGCACTCAGAGGTCAATGGGATGAAGCGGTTCAGGCTAACTTGCGCGTGCTCCAAATGTTTCCCGATGATATCCAAGCCCGCAACCGACTGGGCAAGGCATATCTTGAATTAGGACGTTATGAGGAAGCGGTAGCTGCATACGAAGAAGCTCTGCAACGCCAACCGTCCAACAACATTGCCAGGAAAAGACTGGCAGAGTTATACGCTCAGCTCAACCGGAAGCCGGCTATACCGCTTGAGATCATCCCTACAATTGAAATGGCGGAGGAAGAAGGGGAAGAAATTGAGGAAATTGAAGAGTACGTTGAAGAGGAAGAGATCGAAACCGGGCTCGATTTTGAGGAAGACAGCGGCGAGTTCTAGCCCGGCTTCCGATATGCCAGAGCACGGTCAAGTTCTTCAGTTGTAGCGCGCATTCGGAGTTAGCGGGCTGCTTTTTTGATTTTGGTCAAATCAACACGCTGCAGGCGCGGATTGGCAGTGATCCCGGGGATCCGGCCACGCTTGGCAATAGGCTTGCCTGCTACAACCTTCAGATCCCCAGTAAAATCAATAGGTGGGGCACTGCTGATAGCACTGCCCACGCCAAACACATCCACAGGGGCTTTTTGCTCGCGAAACAGACGAATGCGTGCTGCATCCACTCCACCGCTCACTACAATCTTGACCCAGGTATACCCTGCTTGATCCAGCCGTGCCCGCAATTCTTTGACCAATTCCGGGGTCACGCGCCCGCGCTCTGGCGGTGTATCCAATCTGACTCCCCATAGCCTGCGTCCCAAAGCCTCAGCGACACGCAGGCTTTCTTCGCATTCATCCTTGAAAGTATCCACCAGTGCCACGCGGCGGACCTCGGGAGGCATGTGGCGGTCAAAGGCTTCCGTGGCTTTGACCGTATCACCAAAGATGAGGATCATCGCATGGGGGATTGTTCCGGTAGCCTCCAACCCAGCCAAGTCAGCCCCCGCAGGCGTAGCACACCCTGCACAACCACCAACAATAGCAGCATATTCCAGTCGCCCGGCTACGCTTGGGTGTACATGCCGCGCGCCAAAACTAATCACTGGGATGCCCTCCGCCGCTTCCACACAAGCCCGCGCTGCGGTTGCCCAACCGCTGGTCTGTGCCAACATGCCCAGTATCGCCGTCTCATATAGCCCAAACCGCGAATAGGGAGCTGTGATACGCAATACCACTTCCTTAGCAGACATGGGTTCACCCTCAGCCAGTGCCCACACTTCACTGTCTTCCGGCAATACCTGCGCCAGAAGATCCAGTACCTCGTTTATCCCACACAGGATGCCATCCCCATTGGGGAAGATTTCCATGGTAACCACTGGATCTAGCCCTTCCGCGCGCAGGATGGCTTGGGTACGTGAGAAGTAGATATCCGCAGTATATCCAGAGAGAATTGCTTCATTGATTTTTGGATCCATCATATTCATTACTCCTTAACCGTGAAATGGTAAAAGCACCCATATGAAAGGTAAGGCTTGTAGTGACAACGCAGTGCTAGCCATGCCGTAATGGATTCCGCCACTACAAGCCTTCTGTGATTCCAGCCTAACTAGGCACTAGACTACCTTAGCGCCCAATATTTTCTCCATATGCTTCAAGGCAAAAGCATGGGCTTCGGGGTCAAAGCTAGCCACACAATCGCGCGGCACTTCCACCACGTAATCGCGGTTTCGTGCATCAGCCACTGTGTGCATCACACAAATATCCGTGCATACGCCCACAACGATGATCTTTTCCGGTTGGAGTTCCTCCAGCCGTTCCTCCAACACCGTGTCATAGAAGCCACTGTAGCGTCGCTTGGGGATGACCTCTCCCTGAAACTGGGCTAATTCAGGGATAATCTCGCACTCCGCTGTGCCGCGCACACAATGGGCCGGAAACATGGCAAACTCTTTGTCATCGGGATCATGGGTATCAGCCAGGAAAATAATGTGTGAACCTTTTGCTGACTCCCGTTGCAACAACTGTTGCACGCAGGGAATAATCTTGCGCGCTTCCGGGCCACAGAAAAGTGGATGCCCTTCTTCCAAGAACCCACGCAGCATATCCACAACAATGACCACGTTGTTCATCCTGATTCCTCCTTTCCTTCACGCGTTTTGCCCGACAACGGGCTTACTACAACCTCGGCACCACGGTTGACTTTCAGCTTCTCCGCTGCACTGCCGTTGCGTACAGCGAGCTCGAGATAACCACTGCTATCAATCAGCGCTAGTAACTCACCGTCAGCAGCCATGGCATACGCCTTGGACAAGCCAATCACTTCATACCCTGCAATATGTACACGCCAGGCTTGATTTGCCTGCAACAATTCATGCGGGATGTTGGTGATGAGATTGCCAAAGCGGTCAATATGCAGCACTTGGCCATAGATGGTTCCATCTTGCTGCGCAACTGCCTTTGGGACAGGCAAACGCACAGGATCTTGTATTGCCGGACCAAGCTCGTTCAATGACACTCCGAGCGAAAGGTGCGCTGCTACTGGAGCGAAAAGATCACGCCCATGAAATGTGTCGCTGAGCGGCAAGAGCCAATATTGTGCGTTGGTGAGATGCACCATCTCATCAATAGGCTCGCGTGCAAACACATAGCTTAGCACACCATTGTCTGGCGCAATAAAGATACCTCGTGGTGTACGCACCGCCAAAGCACGTCGTTCACTGCCCACACCCGGATCTACGACAACCACGTAAATAGTATCTATCGGGAAATAGGGATACACGGTCGACAGCACAAAAGCTGCGGTGTGAACGTCCTGCGGTGGGATGTCATGAGAAACATCAACGATGACCGCACGGGGGTTGATGCGCAGGATCACGCCGTGCATAATGCCAGCATAACCATCTACAGTCCCGAAATCGCTGAGCAATGCAATAACGCCCACCGTACTCCTTTCACCGACTATTTTAGTCCCAATTCGGTGGTTGGTCAAAAGTTCTATCCCAATTTGATGAAAGAACTTTTGTTCTATATAATCGGACCTGGCGAGGCTTTTCAGAAGGAGCAGAGTTGTGTTACAATTCCTCATTGGAGGAAAATGCGCCATGGGCATCATTGATACACTCTCGGCTGGCTTTGATCACGTTACAAAGCGGCTGTGGCTAATTCTCACTCCAGTCTTGGTTGATATTGGCATCTGGCTTGCGCCAAAGCTGTCCATGAATAAACTGATCCAAAGGGTAGTGGCTGCATTGCCCATTGCTTCAGAGTTGGGTGATCAATACCAGCAAACGTGGACACTGATCCGGGCTTATCTGACCGACTTGGGGAGCCATACCAATATCCTATCCTTTCTTTCCCTGCGCCTTCTCGGCCTGCCTAGCCTGACCGGGGATTTTGTTCCGAAAGCAACACCATTTGCTGCGGCGCAGCGTCTCATCGAGATTCCAAGTTGGCCAGCGTTGCTAGGTCTTGCCCTCCTACTGACTATGTGCAGTCTCTTTATTGGCTGTTTCTGCCTCTCCCTCATCGCTCAAGAAGTACGGGAGGAAGAAATAGACCTAGCTTACGTATGGCAAATTGCATGGCGTGCCTGGTTGCGATTAGTAGCGTTGCTCTCTGTGATGGGAGTGCTGGCAACTATGATAACTAGCGGAGTGGGTATCCTAACTGCTACGCTGAGCCTAGTCAGCCCGGAACTCTCTTGGCTGATCCTGAACCTGTTCACATGGAGCGCATTGCTGGTTGGAGTGTATGTAGCGATCATCTTGTTTTTTGCATTGCGGGCTATCATTCTAGATGACATAGGGATTGTGCGCGCCCTGTGGCACAGCCTCCATGTGGTGCACCGCAATTTCTCCGCTACCATAGGCTTTATCTTGCTGATCAACATCGTGCAAACAGGATTATTGTACATTTGGCGTATGCTCGCTACCAACATAGTGGGTACAGTGGCGGGTATTATCGGCAATGCCTATGTGGGCACAGGGTTGGTCGTAGCCAGCTTTATTTTTTACCGCGATCGCTTTGTCGCCTGGCAACAAGCCAGAATCGAGGAAGGGAAATCATGATGAAGACAAGAGCAAACGGGTCAACTTATACAGCCGAAGATATCCAAATTTTGGAAGGGCTGGAAGCAGTGCGCCGTCGCCCAGGAATGTATGTGGGTAGTACGGATGTCCGTGGGTTGCATCACTTGGTCTATGAGGTAGTGGACAATTCCATAGATGAAGCCCTGGCCGGTTTTTGCAACCGCATCGTGGTCACGATCCACAAAGATGCTACCGTAACTGTCGAAGACAATGGGCGAGGCATTCCCGTTGACATCCACCCCCAGACAGGCAAATCCGCCTTGGAAGTCGTGCACACTGTGTTGCACGCGGGAGGAAAATTTGGCGGCGACACTTACAAAGTAGCCAGTGGACTGCATGGGGTCGGAGTTTCGGCCGTGAACGCCCTCTCCGAATGGCTGGAAGTGTATGTACAACGTGATGGCAAGCGTTACTATCAGCGCTATGAACGCGGTGTGCCAGTTACCCCCGTACAGATAGTGGGAACCTCTGAGGGGACAGGCACAACCACTACCTTCCTGCCTGATAAAACAATCATGAAGACGCTGGACTACCAGTACGATACCCTCGCCCAACGCTTCCGGGAAATGGCCTTCCTGACACGTGGCTTGACCATCACTTTCCGAGACGAACGAAATGATATCGAGAATAGCTTCTACTTCGAAGGCGGTGTGATGTCCTTCGTCCGTTACCTGAACCGTAACCGCAAAGTGCTCCACCCCACTTTCCATGTGGAAAAAGAGATCAATGACACACTGGTCGAAGTAGCATTACAATATACGGATGGGTATGCAGAATCAGTCTACGCTTTTGCTAACAATATCAATACCGTAGATGGTGGTACTCACCTCACTGGTTTCCGCTCTGCTTTGACCCGTACCCTGAACGACTATGCGCGCAAGACAGGTCTCCTCAAGGATAACGAAAGCAACTTCACCGGGGAGGATGTGCGCGAAGGCCTCACCGCTATCGTCAGCGTGAAACTAAAGGACCCACAGTTCGAGAGCCAGACCAAATCCAAGCTGGGCAATGCCGAGGTAAAGAGCCAGGTTGAATCCGTCGTCACCGAAAGCCTTTCTGCCTGGCTGGAGGAACACCCTCGTGAGGCCAAAGTCATCGTAGAAAAAGCCTTGACTGCTTCACGAGCCCGAGAAGCAGCACGCCACGCCCGTGAACTGGTGGTGCGCAAGAGCGCGTTGGAAACCCTGACCCTGCCCGGCAAGTTGGCGGATTGTTCTGAGACTGACCCGGCCAAGTGTGAGCTGTACATCGTCGAGGGCGACTCGGCTGGAGGTTCAGCGAAGCAAGGCCGCGACCGCCGCTTTCAAGCCATATTGCCCTTGCGCGGCAAAATCCTGAACGTCGAAAAATCCCGTCTGGACAAGATGCTGAGCAGCAAAGAGATCAAAACCCTGATCACGGCTCTCGGTACTGGCATCGGCGATTCCTTCGACCTGAGCAATCTGCGTTATCACCGCGTGGTGATCATGACTGACGCGGATGTGGATGGCGCGCACATCCGCACACTGCTGCTGACTTTCTTCTTCCGTTACATGGAACCACTTATCGAAAATGGGCATCTCTTTATTGCCCAACCACCGCTTTACCGTATTGAGACTGACCGCCAAATCTTCTATGCCTATTCGGAAGCTGAACGAGAGGAAATCTTGGCTAAGCTGAAGGGTAAGAAAGTAACCATACAACGCTATAAAGGCTTGGGCGAGATGAATCCTGAGCAACTCTGGGAGACGACCATGAACCCTGAGAAACGCACCTTACTCCAGGTTACCTTAGAAGATGCCCTGACTGCTGATAGTACCTTTGACATGCTGATGGGCTCCAGCGTGCCACCGCGCAAGCGCTTTATCCAAACAAATGCCAAAAACGTGCAGAACCTGGATGTTTGAGGCATGTCGAGTTGAAAGTGAAGAGCGACTCGTGATACATAAAGGAGGTTCATTGTGGCAGAGATCGTTGTTGTGCGCCAAAATAGCAAGTTTGAGACAGAATTTCTAGCCGCCGACACCGAGGCTGTCGAACCGGCTGAGCGAGAACTGAAACCAGTACACGCCATTCACGAACTATCTCCCTACGGCATGTTGCTAGCCGGCCTGGGCTCATGCACTGCTATCCTCCTGCATTCGTATGCCCAGAACCATGGGGTCAAACTTGAGTGGGTGGAAATACACCTGACTTATGACCGTGTGTTCGCTAAAGATTGTCAGCAATGCGAAGAAATAGACCAGTACAGCGAACAGATCAAAGCTGAAGTTGGATTGACAGGAGAGCTCTCAGCAGCCGAGCGGAACAAACTCTTTCTGATCTCCAAGCACTGCCCGGTGCACAAGATCCTACACAACGGTATACAGACAGAGTTCTTGCTAGCTAAGAACTCTTGACTGTATGGAACAAACCAAATTTCACGCTGTTGAAAGATGCGCTGGATATCACTGCGCACCAATTTGACGACAATGCAGTATATGCTATAATAGAAAACGAATTCAAGCCAACAGGCCTGAGTAGCTCAGTCGGCAGAGCAACCGCCTTGTAAGTGGTCGGTCGGGGGTTCGATTCCCCCCTCAGGCTCCAGCAGTATTGTGGCTTCTTATACCGGCTGCATAGCACCAGGGTCGCTGGAGGCATCTCGCCGCATGACCCTGGACAAGGTGCGTATATGCTTGGGCAGGTAGCGAAGTGGACAAACGCGGCTGACTGTAAATCAGCTGGCTCAGCCTTCGGTGGTTCGAATCCGCCCCTGCCCACTGCGTATGGAGAACCGCCTGCTACGGACAATGAATACTGCCCCGTAGACAGGCGGTTTTTTGAACATGAAACGTGCACTACGTAACACGGAACGTTCCCCTCTGTTTGACACCCTGCCTTCACAGGGATTATAATGCCTGCAAAATGGATTCCTGGTTTTTGCCAGCCCATCACTGCTCAAGGAGGAGAAGATGGAACCTTTTCAGCCCCAGGTGCTTTCTTACGAGGAGATCCGTGCCCTGCTGACAGAGGTCACCCCAGAGGAGTTCGAACAAGCCAAAGCACATTCACTGACTCGTCTCAAGAGACAGATCCTCTACGAGGGACTTCCCGCCAGCGCCATCGTGCGCGATACGGATGGAAATGAGTACATTGACTGCACTTCCCAAGCGTGGTCACTCAATGTGGGGTATTGTCACCCTGATGTCCTGGCCGCCGTTGTGGAGCAAATGCGTCACCTGACCCACGTGCGCTATAGTTACGCGACCATCCCCCGCATCAAGCTCTTGAACCGCCTGCCGCAGCTCTTCCCCGGTAACCTCACAAAGGTAGCCCTCAACAATCAAGGGGGTGGAACGACCATCGAGGCAGCGATGAAATTAGCCATGATCAACAAGCCTGGCGCAACCACTTTCTTAATGCCATATCGTGCCTACCACGGCTGTACCCTGGTGACCATAGCGGCCAGCCATTACATGCCTGGCCTTTCCCGCTTCCCTGGCTTTGGCCTCGACCATCTGGTCAAATTCCCCTACCCGTATTGTTATCGCTGCCCTGTAGACAAAAACCCACGCACTTGCAGTCTGGCATGCTTGGAAAGTGTCGAACAAGTGATCCGTTATGGCACCAACACGCCTATCGCCGGGTTGATTATCGAACCTATGCAAGGAGCCGGGGGACAGATCCCAACCCCACCTGGTTACCTGGCAGGCCTGAAAGAAATCTGCCAACGCCATCACATCTTCCTGATTTATGATGAATGCCAAACTGCCTTTGGCCGCATCGGTGCGATGAGTGCAGCGGAATATTACGGCGTTGCTCCGGACATGCTGGTCCTCTCCAAAGGATTGGGGGGCGGGTTCCCCATTGGCGCCCTCCTGGCACGTGAGGACCTCAAGGGGTTCACTGCGGTAGAAGAGCACACCACTTTTGGCTCCAACCCGGTCTCCTTCGCCGCTGCCTTGGCCAACATCGAGGTCATGCTGCGCCTCGACCTGCCCGGACGGGCGCGACGGCTGGGAGAATACGCCACAAGCCGCCTGCGGCACATGCAGGAAGAACATCCTATTATCGGGGACGTGCGTGGGCCAGGGCTGTTTATCGGCGTGGAATTGGTAGAAGACCCTCAAACAAAAGTGCCAGCCACCGAACGCGCTACAGCCTTGGTTGAACTGGCTATGCTGCACGGGGTCATCTTCGATGTAGACATGCCTGATTTGGTCGATGGCGTGCCTACACGGCGCAACACCATCAAAATCAAGCCGCCGCTGACCATTACTGAAGAACAACTGAACCGCGCTTTGGATGTATTTGAGACCGTCCTGAAGGAAGTAGAGCAGTTCTCACCTGAAGAACTCGTGCAAATTCGCGAGCAAATGGTCCATGAAGCGATGCCCCGATAGACGCCCCTAGTGCATGGTGCGTTTTAGGGCATCAAACGGAGGGTAAGACATGACCCAATATATCATTGCCCAAGACGTGGGCACCGGCGGTAACAAGGCAGTGCTCGTAGATACAGAAGGGAATGTACATGCTACTGCCTTTGTTCCTTATCCCATTCACTACCCCCGTCCGGATTGGGCAGAGCAAGACCCTGAAGATTGGTGGCGTGCAGTTGCTACAACCACGCGTCAAGTATTGGAAGCAGCCCAAGTTGCACTGCGCGATGTCTTGTGCATGGTATATACCACGCAGATGCTGGGCATCATCCCTATGAGCGCGGATGGAAAAGCGCTGCGTCCAGCCATTATCTGGCTAGACGCCCGTGCTCCAGAGCAAGCAGAGCGCATCATGCGCAAATTCCTGGGGCGCAAGGTCTTTGCTTGGATTGCCGGCGCAGAGCTTTCAGGAAAGGATGGCTTGCCCAAGCTGCTCTGGCTCAAAGAGCATGAGCCCCAGGTTTATCAGGAAATGACCTGCTTCCTGGACGTGAATGGCTATCTCATTTACCGCGCCACCGGCAACATGGTTTTTGAATGGTCTTGCGCTTCTGCTTTCGGCTTTGACCTCAAAAAGAAGGACTGGCTGCGCGGGATTATCCATTACATAGGCTTGGATCTGGACAAATTTCCGCCCCTGGTGCGCTCCATGGACCAGGCGGGCAAACTGACGGCAGGGGCTGCGCAGGAATGCGGGTTGCTGGAAGGCACCCCGATCTTTGGCGGAGTTGGAGATGCTCCTGGAGCAGCCGTTGGCGCCGGTGCAGTGATGGAGGGAGATGGCCATATTTATCTAGGAACCTCTGGCTGGGTAGGCGTGACCACGCACAAGACGCCCACAGGACGCCATGGTGTAGCGACGCTGCAATCCGCCGACCCGGATAAGGCACTGCTGTTTGCCGAGATGGAAACGGCAGGAGCGTGTTTGAAATGGATTGCAGACGAGTTCTACAAAGCAGAGCAGGCAGACCCGAATATCCCCAACGTCTATGCA
>JBMFPM010000044.1:3532-9671 GCA_049969135.1 Anaerolineae bacterium | reverse complement strand
GTATGATGCTATCTGCAGGTGTGTCGAAGAGACGGCGAGGTTCCATGACCAGGGGAATCAGGTCATCTTTAGAGAGCTGTGTTTGCTCGTGCAGGAACTTGATGAGCGATAAGCGGCACATGTAGTCAATCTCTTCGCGCGGCGTGTAAAAGATGCCTGCACCATGGCGTTCTTCTCTCTGCACCTGGGATTCGTACACCTTGCCCAACATCTCTGGGTCAACGGCGACCTCGATCTCCAGCGCAGTGCTCTCATCCACCGTGAAATTGTAGCGCTCGAGGAAACCGGGTTCCTCATCACAGAAACGGTCGAAAAGAGCGGTGAAAAAGTAGTCAGGTACCGCAACATTCAGTTCGTCCCATTCATTGTGCTCGAACAATCCACCGTTGAGGAAGGGCATGCTCAGGAAGGATGTGCGCACATCTTCGGGCAGAGCGCGGTTAGCTGCGATAGCTGCCCTCTGGTTGTTGAACGCATCGAAAAACAAGGCTTTTAGCCAGGCATAGAAACCCGTTCTAGCACCGGGTGGCAAATCACAATAGCGCTGCCACAGGGTGCGTAAGTAATGGCGGTCAGGACCACCGTCCCAGCGCAGCCAATCCTTCTTCTGCACAAAGTAGAGGAACAGGAGGCGGTTGAGCAGTTGCTGGGCAAAGGCATGCACATCCGCAGATCGAGCGCCAACCTTCTTCGCTTGCTGTCCCAGCTCTGCCTTCAGTTGCTCCAAAATGGCTGTGTAATCCTCGTAGAACTGGTCCGTGACCCGCTCGACATCGAAGGCTTGGAGGTGTTTTTGCCAGATGGCCTTGGCTGTTTGGTCTCCTGGGCTGAGGCAGATCTGGTCGAGCACCCATTGGTCGGTATGGTACAAATGCTGAGGATCGAGGGTTAAGATGCGCAATTGCGTCTTGATTGCGGTGCTATCTGCCAGCACAGGTGCAGTAGATGGCTCTGGGAACCCCTCCGCCTTTTGCCGTGGGCTGCGTTGCTCCGCGCGGATGCGTTTTGGGCTGACCAAAGCAAATGAACGGTACTGTGGCAAGGCAAAGGCAAAGAGATAGTTGCCCTGCGGAAAGCGGCGGTAGAAGGGATCGAGGATAGTGCGCAGGTCTGTCCTGCGGATACGCTTGACCTCAGATGGCACCTGCAGTTCGACGAGAAAGACCTGGAAAGGAGCGACAGGGTCGTCGTAGTGGCTAACAAGGTACATGGCACCAATCAAGTCCTGTGCGCGCCGGGGCAAATCGGAATAGTCCCACAGCACGGGGTTCACGTTGTATTGGCAGGCGCGGAAGAAATCGAACACATCGTTACGGGAAGCAAAGCTCGGTTCGCGTGCCGAAGCTGGCATGCCCATCTCCTCCGTTAACTGTATAAGACGATGTCTCGATGAATGCAACTTATAGTTTACATTATACTCTATATTCGGCTTTTTCGCAATAGTACTTTGTTGAAGTTCAGACATGAGTTGGGACACTTAGGTGAACCTCGCCATCCCCAGGCTCCAGGGGTTTGTAGTGCGCACTTTAGTGCGCCTCTCAAGCGCTAAAGCGCTTACTACAAACCTTTTTCAAACATTATCTGGGGGCAATGTCCCAACTCATGTCCTAACATCAGTACTTTGGGCATGCCTGGTAGCTTTCTCATTGCCCGTCGAAGGACATACCAACCAGCGCCAGGCTGCAGGCTTTCAGCATCGCCACGAAGAGGCATGTCCCGCTTGCCCCCAGGACGGGGAGTAGGGCAATGCCCACAGCCACTGAGCCCAGGAAAGCCCCGACTAGGTCCGCCGCATAGAGCACGCCGGCAGTGTAGCCCGGTTCGCCGCGTGTAGCGATGTGCATTCGGCTGGAAAGCGGGAACTGCAGCCCGACCAGAGATCCCCCCGCTGCATTCAGCAGCAAGAGGGCTGGCGGCACTGCCCAAGCAGCAGGGGATGAGGAGAGAGCCTTCAGTAACAACGGCAGCATGCACCAGTACCCAATCAAAGCCAACTCGGAGCGCATGAGCGCATGGCGCATTCCCCCTGCCGCCAAGGGCTTTTGCGCAGTCTCTCTGCTCACAAGATAGTGGCTAGTCCCCCATCCCCCTACAGCTAACCCAGCCATGAAAGCAGCCATAATCAAGCCAACGTATTGGTACACGTATCCGTACAGCGCTTGGAAGACAAAGACGACGGTCAAATCGCAGACCATGCCGCTGAAGCCGGTGGTGGCTACAACAACCGGAACGGTGAATGCTCTCCATCGGGAAAAGGCTCTCTGTGCTAGCACGAGGAGGGAGAATAGCAAGATAAGGGCGAAGAACCAGTGTTGCAGGGCAATCTGGCGCACGTAAGCCAGCAAGCGGTGCGTGGCGGGAGCGAAGATCTCGCTCCAATAGGCTAAGCCATAGAGCACGCCTGTTGGACGGAGGTCGCGGTTGGGATAGATGGGCTGATCTGTTTCCAGCGCTTTCGCGAACCAAGCCAGGCGCTGGGGGTCGAAGCGTACTTCCAGGTGCTCTTTCGTGATGAAGCGGGTGGGGAGGGCTCGTGCCTGCCAGGTAGCAATTAGTGCCTCTGGTGTGGTGGAGAGCAGGGCAGGTGAAGGTGATGCCAGCCATAAGACGGTATCGCCTGGAATAGGGCGTACCCCTGGGAAGACCCTCTGCAGACCGTCGCGAACCATAAGGTTCAGGTCGCGCATAGCGGGCCCTATGTAAGTGAGAGAGCCGGGAATGGGGAAAATGGCAAGTCCTTTTTCATCCAACACTTCTCGCACCAATGCGAAGAATTCTGCAGTGTAGAAGCGATTTAGCTCTAGCGTGGAAGGATAGGGCAAGTTCACCAGCACGATATCATAGTAGTGCGTCAAGGCTCCGCGTTGACGGCTCAAGCGATTCAGGAACAGCCGGCCATCCACGTTATGGACGCTCAGCCTCGTATCCTGCAGTTCTTGCCTGGTCAAATCGGTTGGGAAGGCACGTACCGCTTCAATGACCAAGGGGTCCAACTCGGCATAGTCCACATACTGGACGTCGTATTTGAGGAGTTCGGACAAGACTCCCCCCAGACCTCCGCCAATGACCAGCACGCGCTGGGGGCGAGGATGGAAGAGCAATGGCAGGTGAACTGTCTCCTCGACGGTGAAGATGTCCGGTACAGGGGTAGTTAAGAGAGGAGTGCCATTGGAAAGAAAGGTATACTGCCCGAGTAACTGGGTTACTGCCACGTTGCCATAGGGCGAATCCCGATCGTATACGACGTGGTACGTCCCGCCCCAGCGCAATTGCACCAAGGCATGGTGCAGAGCAAGAGCTTGAGGGGATAGAGATAGAGCAAGGCATAGGATGGTTGCTAAGCTGATGGCTATGACCCAGCGCCGGTGATGGGGTGAAGGGATTGCGGGCAACAGAAGCCACAGTGCCGTTGCCCAGCCGAGCGAGGAAAGCAGCAAGCCAATTTGTAAGGGGTTGAGGCGGGGCACGAGCACAAAGGCTAGGATAATGCCGCCGCTCATCGCCCCAATGGCTTCTAGTACGTAGAGTCGGCCTACCAGAATTTGATCCCGTGCCTCGCTCCTGCTGCAAGCTGCGCAGCCTACGCTGAACATGGCACCATGCACGGCGCTGAGCGGGGCAAGGAGCAGCAAGGAGGTCCAGAAAATAGCGGTAAAGTCCAACGCCTCTCCAGGCGTTGCTCCTGCCAATCGGCGCACCAGGTAGCCTGCGCAGACCACCAGTAGGAGCAGCAAGGCGAACAATACTTGCAAGAGGATAAAGGACTTTCGGGCGTTCTTGAGCTTGTGTGCCAAACGGCCGGCAAGATGACTGCCAAGGGCTTCGGCGAGCATCCAATTGGCGAGGATCAATCCAATGGATAGCTCATTCCCGGAGAAACTCACCAGCAGCAGACGGATGAGCAGCCCTTGCGTAGCTGCGATGTTCAAGCCCATCGGCACAAAAGCCCATTCGGGCTTTCTTTTAGCCATCTCTTCTCCCCTAGCCACAGTTCTTGGTGTTATTATAGCGTCCGGTGCGCTTGCAGAGCAATTTGACATACTGGGATAGTTCTGCTAAAATGGGCTACTCTTTTAGAGGCAATGCCGACGCATAATCTGACTGCTATCATACGTATAAGGAGGTGATGCCCGTGATAGAAAGTTTTGAACCTAGGGGCATCACCGGAGGTGGTGCGCTCTAAATCGGCACCGCAAGCGCCGGTGGATGCCTCAAGCATGGAGGGCCTCTGCATTGCAGAGGCCCTCTGTGCTATATCCGTGCTAGGAGGGGAAGATGGGCAAAATACTCATTCAAAATGTGGATGTCCTCACTCTGAACGAGACCAGCGATGTCCTCTACCGCACCAACATTGGCATTGCCGATGGGAAAATCCAGTTCATAGGGGCTGTCCCTGCTGAATTTCAGGCGGATGAGATCATTAAAGGGAGCGACCACGTCGCCATGCCCGGCTTTTTCAACGCCCATACCCATGCCGCGATGACCTTTGAGCGAGGCTGGGCGGACGATTTGCCCTTTGACCGCTGGTTGAATGAGCGCATTTGGGTGGCGGAATCGGCACTGACGTGCGAAGATGTGCGTTGGGGGGCATACCTAGCGGCTGCTGAGATGATCCGTGCCGGCACCATTGGCTTTGCCGACCATTATTTCTTCATGGATGAAGTAGCACAAGTTGTAGCAGAGGGCGGATTGCGTGCCAACCTCGCCTGGTGTGTGTTCGGGATGGGAGCAGAGACCGAAATCGGGCGAGGTCTTGAGGAGAGCATCGCTTTTGTGCAACGTTGGCAGGGGGCAGCCAATGGACGCATCCGCACCGTCCTGGGCCCGCATTCTACCTATGCCTGCCCGCCTGATTTCCTCAGCACGGTGGCGGAGAAAGCGGCAGAGCTTGGCGTGGGTATCCACATCCATCTGTCCGAATTCCGTGAACAACTGGAGAGTTCCCTGGCAAAATACGGGGTTACCCCTGTCCAGTTCCTGGAACAAAGGGGCATCCTGGATCATCCGACTATCGCTGCCCATTGTATCTACATTACTCCTGAGGATATGGATATTCTGCAAGCCAAGAAGGTGAGCGTGGTACAGTGCCCGAATACGCACATGAAGCTGGGCATGGGGGTGACGCCAGTGCCGGAATTGTTAGCCAGAGGGGTGAATGTGGCTCTGGGAACCGATGGGCCCGCTTCGAACAACGACCTTGATATGCTGGAGGAAGTGCGGCTGGCTACGCTCCTGCAAAAAGATCATCACCTGGACCCGGTGATCTTGCCGGCTGAGCAGACCCTACGTCTGGCGACGCAGAACGGCGCCAGAGCACTGGGCTTTCCTGAAAGTGGAGCGATCGCACCAGGGCGGCCAGCAGACCTAGTTCTTTTCGATTTCCGTAAGCCTCATCTCCGCCCGCGACATAACTTGTTATCAAATATCGTCTATGCAGCCAAATCTCCGGACATTAGCCATGTGATCGTGGATGGGCGTATCCTGATGAAGGATGGGGAATTGACCACACTGGACGAGGAACGCATCTTGTATGAGGCAGAACAGCGCGCTTTTCGCATGGTCAAACAGGACATGCATATCGTGCGCGCCTATGACCTAGGTCAAAGAGGATAAGCACTTTCACGGCTGCTTTAGTATCCAGGATGCGCTGTTGCATCACAATAGTGCTAGAGGCGATCAGGGGGTTACTCCGTAGGATGGCGCACACATTGCGGCAGGGTGAAGTAGAACGTGCTGCCCTTGCCTACTTCGCTTTCCACCCAAATGCGGCCGCCATGTAGTTCAACCAGGCTCCTGGCTAGGGCTAGCCCTATGCCGAGCCCACCGTGCTCGCGATGGAGAGAGCTCTCCAGTTGATAGAAGGGCTTGAAGATCCATTCCCATTCTTCTTTAGGGATGCCAACACCAGTGTCTTGCACGGCAATGCGAATACCGGGTTCATCCACCTCAGCAGTAATGCGGATTTCCCCGCCACTGGGCGTGAACTTGATGGCATTGCTGAGCAGGTTTCTCAACACTACCTTGATCTTGGCGCCATCCACATAGATGGTTGGGAAATCATGGGCAATAGCCGTAACGATGGATTGTTCTTTACTAGCTGCTAGTGGCCCGAGTTCTTCGAGGACCTCACTGACTAGCT
>JBMFPM010000044.1:0-3522 GCA_049969135.1 Anaerolineae bacterium | reverse complement strand
CAATGTGAGCACCTGAGTTCTGCCTGGCCAGCCTCCAGAAATTTCAAGTCGGTGATATTGTCCGTCAGCGTGTTCAACCGATTCGCCGCTCTCGCAATTCCATTCAAATAGGGATCATCTGCAGGAATCTCCTTTTCGAGCAAAGCCATATAAGCGATGATTTCGGCGAGTGGCGTACGCAGTTCATGGGCGACGATGTTGATAAACTCGCTCTTGAGGTAGTCCAGTGTAGCCAATTTGTCATAAGCATTACGGAGGCGCGTAAATAGACGAGCGTTTTGAATGGCAATGGCTGCCTGGCTGGCAAGCACAGACAAAAGCTCTACATCGCTTTGGGAGAAGGCCGGCTGCGCGGCCTCTTTTCCTAATGCCAGCAGACCAATGATGTCCCTTTGGACGATCAATGGCAGAGCGACGGCAGATTGCACACTTTGGGTTGCTTCTCCTGTTTCAACAGCAAAAAAGGGCTCTTGGTGTCCTATTACTGGCCATAGCACTGCCTTGCCGCTTTCTATGACGCGCTCGATAATGGGTTTGCTCAGCCGATAGTTCTGAAGATGCGGGTCCGCATGCTTATCTCGTATGGCGGCAGAGACCAACCAATCTCTGCTAGTGTCATCCTGTAACATCAATACCGCCAGCTTGGCAGTGGTTTCCTGAACGGCTATGTGCAAAACCTGTTCCAGTAATATATTCAGGTCAGTTACTGCCATAAAAGTCTGGCTCAGTTGGAGGAGGGGGATCAATGCCTTTAGACGAGCATTCTCCCGTTCTAGCCTTTTTTTCTCCAAAGCTTTTGAAATGGCAGCACGGAGTTCTTCGAGGGAGAAAGGCTTGAGGATAAAGTCTTCCATGCCCAGCTTCAACGCTTCGATGGCGGTTTCCACGGAGCCATACGCTGTGATGACCACTCCGACGATGTCCGGTCGAAGCTGTTGGATAGCGCGGTAGGTCTGTAAGCCACTCATTCCTGGCATCCGGATGTCTGTGAGCAAGAGGTCGAAATCCTGCTCTCTTGCCAACTGGATGGCTTCTGTGCCATTCGCAGCGCCAGTGACCTGGTAGCCCTCCATCGTAAGCGCACGGGTGCACATTTCCCGTATATCTGGCTCATCTTCCGCAATCAATATACGTTCATCCGGCATGGCTTGCTCTCCTCTGATATCCTCCCCTATTTGTCTGTGGATAATTTGGAATTCCAGTGCTATTATAGCGATGCTCTCTGTTTTCTCCAAGGCTTCAGACAACCCTAAAACGTTTGGCTAGAAGGGTAACTGTGCGATATAATGCCGCAGGGCTTTTGGCAGTATTGCTAACTATACCTGTGTATCGAGGGTGTTGAAAAACTCCTCCCACTGTCATGCTGAACGCAGTGAAGAATCACGCAGTACTTGGGAAAGTATGGCTCAAGTTACGCGAGACCCTTCGCTCCGCTCAGGGTGACAAGATTTTCAACACTCTCTGTATCGGGGTCATTGGCACAGGTGATGGGCAGAAATGCCAAGACTACAACAAGGAGGTTGGAGCAAATGACACGCCTGATGCCGGAGCCGTATCGCATCAAAGTGGTGGAGCCAATTCGGCTGACAACGCGAGAAGAGCGGGAAGCCATCCTGGCTGCTGCAGGATACAATGTCTTCTTTATCAAGAGTGAGGATGTGTACATTGACCTATTGACCGACAGTGGCACTGCAGCGATGAGCGATGCCCAATGGGCGGGGTTGATGATCGGTGATGAAGCCTACGCAAGCTGTCGCAATTACTACAACTTGAAAGAGGCGGTGGAACGCATTTTTGGCTTCCGCTATTTCATGCCTACCCACCAAGGGCGGGCAGCGGAAAAGGTGCTTTTTGCGGCGATGGTCAAGCCAGGTGACTATGTGCCTAGCAATACCCACTTTGATACCACGCGTGCCAACATCGAAGCAGTGGGTGGCCATGCGGTGGATTTACCCATTGCAGAGGGATTGGACACCACCAGCAAGCACCCCTTCAAGGGAAATATGGATGTGGAGAAACTACAACGCCTCATCTCCGAGGTAGGTGCGGAGAAGATTCCCCTGGCAATGTTGACCATCACCAACAACTCAGGTGGGGGACAGCCTGTCTCGCTAGCTAACGTACGGGCGGTGAAAGAGGTGTTGTCGCAACATGGCATTCCCTTGTTTATTGATGCCTGTCGCTATGCGGAGAATGTATATTTTATCAAGCAGCGCGAAACGGGCTATGCTGACAAATCCACGCTGGAAATCGCGCGCGAGATATTCTCGTATGCTGATGGTTGCACCATGAGCGCCAAGAAAGATGGTTTAGCCAATATCGGCGGTTTCTTGGCTATGAACGATGAGCAACTGTTTCAGAAGGCAAGCCAGTTATTGATCCTTTGGGAAGGCTTTCTCACATACGGCGGGTTGGCGGGACGTGATTTGGAAGCCATCGCCCGAGGGCTGTGGGAGGCGCTGGACGAAAGGTACCTGGAGCATCGCATCGGACAGGTGCGCTATCTGGCGGAGCGATTGCAGGAGCAAGGTGTCCCGATCCTGGAACCACCGGGTGGGCATGCGGTCTATTTGGACGCACGGCGTTTCTTGCCGCATATTCCCCAGGCGCAGTTGCCTGGTCAAGCGTTTGTCGTGCATCTCTATCTGGAAGGGGGCATCCGCGCAGTCGAAATCGGTAGTGTGATGTTTGCGCACAAAGACGAAGCCACAGGTAAATGGCGCTATCCGGAATTGGAATTAGTGCGCCTTGCTATTCCCAGGCGGGTCTATACCCAGACCCATCTTGACTATGTGGCTGATGTCATTATCGAACTGTACCGTAACCGGGAGCGGATTCGAGGCATGCGCTATACCTATGAGCCGCCTTTCCTGCGCCATTTCACAGCACGGTTTGAGTTTGTCTAGATATGGATCAACAGGGCGGGACATACGCGTTAATTCTGAAACTGGAAAAAGAAACACAGATCCGCATTGGCCGATTGGGTACTTTTTCTTTTCCGCCCGGTTACTATGTCTATGTAGGTAGTGCATTGGGCAGCGGCGGGCTACAGGCGCGGTTGGCGCGTCACCAACGCAGTGATAAGAAGCTGCATTGGCACATTGACTATTTGCTCGCCCATGCCCGCATCGTGGGTATACAAGTAGATCATTCAGGAAAGCGGTTGGAATGCAGGTGGGCTCAGGTGCTGCTGAGCGAACCTTGGGCGCGAGTTGTCGCACCACGTTTTGGGGCTTCCGATTGCCGCTGTCTTACGCATCTCATTTATGCTGGAAAGGACCATGTTCGCTCGTTGGCATTGGGCTCAAGATAAGCTGATTTTTCTCATCCTGATCCTTTTCGTGGGGCTGGCTACGTTTTACAGCGTGACAGTGCCCCTGTTCGAGACCCCTGATGAGGTCTGGCACTATCTGTATGTCAAGCACATTGCCAATGGCAAAGGGCTTCCCGTTTATCGCGAGGGAGAGACATTCCCCATGCGCCAGGAGGCGAGTCAACCCCCGCTTTTGTACTTGCTGTGCG
>JBMFPM010000043.1:0-9856 GCA_049969135.1 Anaerolineae bacterium | reverse complement strand
ACCATTGCATCTCTGGTATTCCCAGGAAGCACGCATGTATATGCTGGTATTGACGCTAGGTCTCTATTCTGCCTATTTCTTGCTGTTAGCGCTGCATCAAGGCCAGCGTTGGCATTGGCTAGCATACGTGTTGAGCACGGCAATGGCTATGAACACGCATTACTTCATCCTGTTCCTTGCTGCTTTTGAGAATGTTTACGTGCTCTATTTGCTCTTGTGGCGACGTATACCCCTTGGCATTTGGCGACAGTGGCTACTTAGCCAAGTTTCCATTGGTTTGCTATCTGTGGTTGGTTTGGCCGGTGTTTTCAGTGCGGAGTCAACCTATTGGTGGGGATTGCTGGACACCTGGCATGGAGCACCGACCTGGCGCCATCTGGTCGGTACGATGTTCATGTTCAGCCTGGGTGCGCAGGTGGGTGAAGGTCTGTTCTATTGGGCGGGTTTGTTGCTTTTTGGGTTCTGTATCCTGTGGAGCGCAATTGACTTGCGCCAGAAACATCTAGCGCTGTCCATAAACGGTGGGCTCGTGTTCTGCCTTTTATATCTTGTAGTGCCCATTGGCTTGGTTTTTGTGGTTTCACAATTTAGATCGTTTTGGGTATTGCGCTATATTTTCCCCTTTTTGCCCCCTTATTGTGTTCTTGTAGCAAGGGGAATATCTAGAATGCCGGGTCGTGTCTTGCCTGTGGTGGTGACTGCAGCCATTGTATTGGCTTCTTTATGGCCGATTGCCAACATATATCGGTATGAACAAAAAGAAGCCTGGCGTAGTGTAGTTGAGTATATCACTTCACAAGAGCAACCGGGAGATTATGTTTTTCTGGTGGAAGAAGATATCTGGTTGCCGTTTGAGCATTACTACCGTGGTACCCTATCGTACACTGGTGTAAGTCGAGCGATCACGGAGCGCGATTTTCTGGCGGCACGAGTAGGCATGATTCTGCCCACCCACTGCCGTATCTGGCTTGTATTAAGCCATACGACTAACTTTGCTCTGAAAGACTATTTGATAACCTCACGTTATGCCAGGCTGGAGTCAGAAAAACATTTTACAGGTGTGGAAGTTGATTTGTTTACCATAATTCATGAGTGAATATGAACATAGACAAGACTGTTCAGCGATTGTCTAAATACCGCTTGATTTTGATCTTGGTGCTGGGATTGCTCTTGGCCGTGTTGCGGCTCAACGAGCATTTGATGCCAGCGGGTGATAACGCAACTTATATCGTTCTAGGTCAGTCTTTAGTCATGGGGCGCGGTTATCGCATGATTAGCGATCCGCACTCGCCCGAGATGGCCTTGTATCCGCCTGGCTATCCTTTGTTGCTGGCAGGAATTCTGGCATTAACTGGTACTGCGCCGCAGTTAATGGCTGCAATTTTGCCTTTGAAGTTGCCATCGGTACTGTTTTTTCTCGGCATTATCGCACTGGTCTACGATTTGCTGAGAAGGCGTAGCGACTTTCTGGCAACAACGACCGCGTTGCTCACGGCTGTGCACCCGCATCTCTTATACTTTGCAACAGAAATAGGCACGGAAATTCCCTATCTGTTCGTTTCACTTTGTTGTCTCTGGCTCTTTGAGCGTTGTAGACGAGAATTCAGTACGTCTCTTATCGTAGCGCTGGCCGTGTTGATTGCACTGGCGTCCTATATCCGTTCGATCGCGTTGGTACTGGCATTCGCTTTTGTTGTTTATCTGTTTGTGCAGAAAAGAGCAAAACATACTTGGCTGTTGTTCATTGTCGTAGGAGTACTGGTAGTCCCTTGGTTCATCTACGGCAGTTTGCTTCCCACAACAGGGACCTCTGTAGGGTTAGGGCGTAGTTACTTCCCTTTGTACTTCGCCAGTGATCCGTATGGTACCGCACGAGCTAGCCTATCGGATTGGATTGAGCGGTTGGCACAGAATACATATTATTACGCCTTAGAGATCTGGCCCAATATTCTTTTTGCCCATGCTCCTGAAGTCAGTACATGGCTGGGGCGTTTAACAAGTGGGTTCGCCACTATGCTTACTTTGTTGCTTTTGTTTGGTTTCTGCCTGGAAATGAGGCATAGACATGTTCAGGAATGGTATGTAGCGTTGTTCTTTCTAGCTTGTCTGTGTTATCTTTGGCCTGTCGCCAGGTTAGTCGTGCCCATTGTTCCTTTTGCTCTTTATTACTTTCTGGTGGCGATAGGGTACCTTCTCCTTTGTGCGAGAGGTTGGAGGCAGCCGCATAGAACGCGTCTTCAGCATTGGGAAAGGTTTGCGTTGATAGCGGTTTGTACCGTGTTGGCACTATCCGCCTTGGTAAGTGATGTGCGAAGCATCCGGCGTAATCTGCGTTATGGCTTGGGTCAGCCGGTGGGTGTGTATTATTCTAAGGATGCAGAGTGGGGCAATTATTTGCAGGCTATGGACTGGATTGCGCAGAATACTGCTCCGCAGAGCATTGTAATGTGCCGCAAGCCAGATTTGCTGTATATTATGATTGGCCACCAAGCACTGGAGTATCCTTACTCCTCGCAATGGCTGGATTTGAAACGCAGTGTGCTAGAGAACCATGTAGCATATATTATCGAGGATGCATTTCATTGGACGCTTACAACCAGGGATTATTTGCGCCCTGCCTTACAAGGCTGGCTGGCTGTAGAACCTGAAGCACTTGCTCTAGTTTACGAGACAGACACGCCTCACACCAGAGTGTGGCGCGTGAATCAATTACATTAGGAGAGGAAAGAAAAATGGACCCCAAAATTCTGTTGTTCTTCGCTATCTTTGCTGCGGTCACAGGTCAGTTGCTGATGAAAACCGGGCTAAACCAGCTTGGAGCACTGACCGATATCAACGTGGCTGTGTTCTTTCGCATGGTGTTCAACCCCTATGTCTTTGGCGGGATTGCTTCGTATGGCATTGGGTTTATTGCCTATTTGTTTGCCCTGTCCCGGCTTGACCAAAGCTTTGCCTATCCCATGTTTGCTTTAGGTTATGTGCTTGTGCCTTTGTACAACTGGCTTGTCATGCACGAGCCATTTTCCGTGGCGCGGCTGGTAGGCATCCTGTTGGTCTTGGTGGGAGTTTCGCTGATCAGCAGGTAGGAGACAAGGTGTAAAGCCATATGGTAGCGCGAATTAAGGTCAACCATAAACGGTGCATTTCTGCGATGAGCTCCCACGGCTTGGTGTTGGGGGTATTTCTTGTGCTGAGTCTGATCTTGACCTATCCTCTGGTCAGTGATTTAGGGACAAAGATCCTCGGGCCACCCGCACCAGGAGACAATTTCCAATATGTGCACAGAGTCTGGTGGTTTAAGTACTCTCTGTTTGATGCGCATATATCTCCGTTCTTCAACCCCAATATGTTCTATCCGTTTGGTTACCATATAACTTTATCAGAGACGACGCTTTCGAACACGATTTTGGCATTGCCGTTAACTCTGCTTTTTGGAGAGGTTGTTGCCTACAATTTGATCTTGCTTGTCTCGTTTGTGCTGTCTGGGTTTGCCATGTACTTGTTTGTACTGCAGTTGACCGGAAACCGGATATCGGGGCTGCTCGGTGGCGTCCTCTTTGCTTTCAGTCCATATCGCATGTCACATCTGGGTGCCGGGCACTTGCCCCTGATGGGTACACAATGGCTGCCCTTGCTTTTTCTCTACCTAGGGAAAATGGTTGCGCAGCAGCGCAGACGAGACGCTTTTATGGCTGGGCTTTTTTACAGCCTTGGGGCGTTATCAGCCTGGTATTATGCCTACATATTTGCCGTAGCTGGCTTGCTGTATGTATTGTTGTACGGTAGGCCATGGCGTCAGAATCTATGGCAAAGGCGTTTTGTGCGATGCGTTCTGGTTTTTGTGCTGGTATGCCTTTTGTTAGTGGGGCCTTTTGTGGTGCCAGTTACCCAATTATGGCGAGGAGGGGAACGGGCACAATCTCTGAACTATCTTGATTATTTTTCAGCTAGCCCTTTGGATTTCGTTTATCCCAATGTAATGCACCCCATCTGGGGCCCAGCGCTGCTAAAGCAATATCCTCAGAATGTCTATGAGAACATCTTGTTTCTTGGCTGGGTCCCATTGTTCCTTACCGCGATCGCGTTATGGCGCCAACGAGATAAAACGCCTCGAACGTTTCTGTGGTTATCTTTGATTTTCGGCATTCTTGCTCTCGGCACAACTTTGCATTGGGGGAGTAACCGGGTGTACATCGCTACACCTGCTTGGTTGGAACGCATCTTCACGCTGGGTATGGGCTTTCTCACCAAGCGTCTGGCGCTTTATCCCATCTCTTCCTACACTTTACGCGTTGCGGGTGCGGTGTACGTGCCTTTGCCGACGCTGCTGCTCGTTCTGTATCTGCCTTTCTTCAAGGCTATGCGTGTATGGGCGCGATTCGGGCTGATCACCAATTTCGGCATCGCGGTGTTAGCAGGGTACGGGCTGCAGCGACTGTGTGAGCGCAGTGTCTGTCTCCAAACTAGGAGTCAAGCCCGTTCGGGTAGGTGGGTGATGGCTGTGGTGGTGTTTGGCCTGGTTCTTCTGGAGTTTGCCTCGTTTCCTTACGCTTTAGGAAGTAGCCGTGTGACAGCACGGCCAGTGGATCTCTGGCTTCAGCATCAGGATGGCGACTTTGCGATCATGGAATTTCCCGTGGTGAAGGCCATATCTGGTCTAACGTTATACGCCACGCGCGTCCATGGTAAAAAGATCAGTTTCGGCTGTGGTACTTTTCTCCCCGCTGCTTTTAATCGGCAGCGTGCAGTGCTGGATACATTTCCCAGCGCTGAGAGCATCGCCTTGTTGAAGCGATGGGGGGTGCGCTATGTGTTAGTAGGCGCTCGAAACTATGGATCGGAATGGGCCCGGATCAAACAAGAACTGGATAGAGCTCCTGACTTGCGATATGTGATAGCCATGGATGATGTCCCTATATACGAAGGAGATCGAATCCTTCATCTGTTGCCAGGAACAGAGCGCTCTTTTATCGTGGATCGCATCTACGTGTATGAGGTGCTGTGAAGAATGTCCGTTTCGCATTTGGGGCGCAAGCAAATTGTTATCGGCTTGATACTGGCAACTTGTACGATGGTAGCCATTATGGCTACACTGCGCGATGTTGGCGTGACCTGGGATGAGCCGCTATATATAAAGGCAGCGCGTGGCTACATGACCTGGCTGGGATTGCTGAAGCAAGGTTTGCAGCAACGGGATCTGCGTGAGCCTTTCTCAGATACTGTTATCGTCCGCTGGTGGGTGCAAAATCCTACGTTGGAACTGCATCCCCCGCTGGGCAAGTTCTTGTCAGGCCTGACGTGGGCTGCTTTTCGTGGCTTTCTGGGCGATATCGCTGCTCACCGTGTGAGCAATGCGCTGCTGTTTTCCTTCTTGGTGGCTTTGGTGTTTTGGTTGGTGGCCTCTGCTTATGATACAGCAAGTGGTCTTTTCGCTGCTCTATCCTTGGTGCTTATGCCCCGCATGTTCTTCCATGCCCACTTGGGCAATATTGATACCACCGTAGCGATAACCTGGTTTCTAGCCATGTACCTGTTCTGGAAATATGGGGTCAGTCATGGTTGGCTTCCTATCTTATTCGTGGGTGTAGCCTTTGGCCTAGCACTGGGCACCAAACTGAATGCTATTGTCATGCCTCTCGTGTGGGGTATCAGGTGGCTATTGTTTGATCGTAACTGGCGCACCTTGGGCAAACTGATCGCTATGGGGCTAGTTGGGGTTGGAACTTTTGTCGTGATATGGCCCTGGTTATATCACGATACAGTAAACCGGCTGTTGTATTACTTTTTCATGGCTTCACGCTTTAAAGATCGGCCCCAGTTTTATCTGGGTCAGATTCCAGATCATGTGCCGTGGCATTACCCGTTTGTGATTACCTTGGCTGTAGTGCCTTTAGCGATTACTGTGATGTACTTGCTAGGTTTCGTTCAAGTTGTGCGCAGAAGATCGGACCGTACAGGCTGGTTGCTCGTTTTAAATGCATTGGTGCCTCTGCTCATCGCTGCTACTCCCTTCCAAGCGGTGTATAGTGGCGAACGGCATTTTATTCCTGCCTATCCATACTTGGCATGTCTTGCCGGAGTTGGTTTTGGGAGTGTGTTGAATCTGTTGAGCACGGGCTGGGCTCGTTTCTACAAGACGGTGGACTTGTGTACAATGCGTTGGATATTTGGCTTAATTCTGGCTTTGTTTCTCGTACCGCCATTGCTTTCTATCATTGACATCCATCCCTATGAATTGTCTTATTACAGCGAATTGGTGGGAGGGCTGCCAGGTGCTACCCGTCTGGGGCTAGAGACTACCTTCTGGTGTGAAACATATCGGGATGCGCTGCCTTACCTCAATCAACATGCTGAGCCTGGGGCATCGGTATGGGCAGAGAACCCATTTGTTTTGCGCCTCTATCAGCGCTATAACTTGCTGCGCGGAGATCTGGAGATAATGGGGGGGGACCTGATCAGTCCTTTTAAGGCGGATTATGCTGTGGTTGCAATGCATCAAACGGGCTTTCGTCATATACCAGAGGTTGTGGATATCCTGCGTGAACATGCACCGGTGTATACACTGAATTATCGAGGAATCCCGCTGCTATATGTCTATAAACTAGGGCAAGGGGGATAAAGTTGAGAGCTAGCGAAGTGATATCCACTCTGTCCAAAAGGATAAGAAAGTTAGGGCAAGGCCGATTTCGCTTTGAGATGCAAAAGATAGATGTAACGTTGCTTCTGCTCCTGGCTCTCATTGCTGCTACGATTATGTTCTGGCGTTTAGGTGAAGGCAGCTTGGGAGATTACGATGAGGCGGCTTATGCGCAGATTGCGCGGGAGATGCTGTGGCTGAATGATTTCAACACCCCGCGTTGGAATGGCATGGAATTCTTTGACAAGCCGCCGTTATGCTTATGGTTAACGGTTCTTGCCTACAAAGTGTTTGGGGTTAATGAGTTTGCCGCGCGTTTTGTATCTGCCTGCTCAGGGGTACTGGTTATTCTGCTCACCTATATCCTAGGGCGCGACCTGTCTGGCAAACGTGCGATAGGCTTTGGCGCAGCTATGATCCTGCTGGCAAGCAGCCGCAACCTTTCCAGCCATGGCTATAACTTTGTTAGTCTGGCTCGCGTAGGCATGCTTGACATGACACTGATCCTGATGTTGACGCTGTCCGTGTGGTTTGCGTGGCGAGGCCAGCGAGATGCCAGATGGCTAGTCTGGCTGGGCGTGCCACTTGGGCTGGGCTTGATGGTAAAGAGTATTGCTGGTTTCATGGCTTATGGTATTGTTGCCCTGTTTCTGCTCATTGGACCAAGGTCTTGTTGGTGGCGGAAAGAGACGCTCTGGGGGTTGTTGATCTCATTACTGATTGCTGTGCCTTGGCATTTGGGCCAGTTGCTGATCTGGGGCCGGCGCTTCTGGGATTCTTATATGGTTTCTTTGACGGTAGGCTATGTAACTGGTGAGCAGGGGCATATGAGAGACGCTCTTTTCTACTGGCGTATCATCCAGCGCGGTTTTCCTGTGCTGTATCCGCTCATTGTGCTGGCCATTTTGTATGGAGTGTACCGTGCCCTGCGTTACAAAGACCGCGCAATAACCCTGCTGCTATGTTGGACAATAGTTCCTTTGTTATTGTACAATATCTCGCGCAGCAAAATAGGCTGGTATATCATCCCTATCTATCCAGCATTAGCATTGCTGATCATGAATTTGCTCGTTGCTGTGTTGCGAAAGGAGCTAGCCCTCCTTATTATCCTGATCGCGATTGTAGCTTTTCATCCCATTTTACCCCCAGCCAAGGATTTCAATCCTGATGTGAAATCAGTGGCTTCTTACAGCAGATATGTGGTGAGCGAAGACGCCACCCTGATAAACTACTGGCCGGGTTCGTCTTGGATTAGACCATCTGCTTTGTTCTATGCGGGGCGGAAATTGCTCCTTATCAAGGATGAAACGGCATTGCGTCGCCTATTCCTTACTACGGAAGAATGCTATGTGCTGGCGGATTGGGCATACTGGGAGCCGTTGCAAGAACTGGGGGAAGTAGTATATCGGTCTGGAGATTATGTGTTAGTGAGGGCTAGCAGTCAGAGGGTTGAGGGTAGCCCATGACATCAGGCATATTTCTTTCTATCACTGCGCCTGCCTACAACGAGCGCGAGAACATTGAGAAGCTAGTGACATACTGGGAAAGCCTCTTTGCCCGCGATGGCATCCAGGGTGAGATAGTCATTGGTGAAGACGGCAGCACTGATGGTACCAAGGACATTTTGCGGGGACTCCAGGGCAAATATGACAACCTCATTGTCGTGGACCATGCAGTCAACCAGGGGTATGGTTTTGCCTTGTCTAGCGCCATTGCTCGTTCGAGGGGAGATTATGTCTTGACAATTGACTCGGACGGGCAGTTTGACGCTGCGGAGTATAAACTCCTCTTGGCAGAGTTGAACAAGGGCTATGATGTCGTCACTGGCTACCGACACCGCAAGCAAGATCAGCCGTTGCGGGTAGTTGCGGATCGAGTGCTTAATCTCATTGTCCGTGTCCTGTTCCGCCTATCTCTGCGAGATACGAATTGTGCGCTAAAGCTCTTGCGTGGCAATGTGGCACGTCGCCTCACGATAGAAGCAAGGGGATATCCGACCCCCACCGAATTGTTAGTACGCGCTCATATGTTGGGTTATCACATCGGAGAGGTAGGTATCACTCATTATGAGCGAGCCGGGGGAAAAACGAAATTAAAAGCCCTGCGCACAAGTTGGCACATGCTCTTATTCTTGATCTACCTGAAGTACAAGCAAATGCTTTATCAGGCAAGGATTATCAATAGTTTTTAGCCTGGGAGGAACCTTGACACAGAAACTGGTTGGGGTCATTTTAGCTGCAGGCAAGGGTAGCCGCATACAACCGCTCAATTTATATCTGCCTAAGCCTTTGCTTCCGGTGTGCAATAAACCTATTATCCAGTATCAGTTGGAAGACATGCGCAAGATTGGCGTGCGTGATGTGATTATTGTTGTGGGGCATCTGAAGGAGGAGATCATCTCCTATTTTGGTGATGGGTCATCTCTTGGTCTGCGTATCCGCTATGTGGAACAACAAGAGACATTGGGCATTGCTCATGCTGTGGCGCAATTGGAACACGTGGTAGATTCGCCGTTTATCCTGTTTCTTGGTGATATTTTCCTGGTACCCAAAGACCTGCAATCTATGGAGCGCATGTTCTGGGAGCGTCGTGCAGGGGCTGTTCTGGCGGTCAAGCGAGAGAAAAATCCGGAGTACGTGCGGCGCAACTTTGCGGTGATTCTACATGCCAGTGGTACGGTTACCCGCGTGATTGAGAAGCCGCGTTATGTGACCAGTGACCTCAAGGGGTGCGGCGTATATATTTTTGATCTGGCGATTTTCGATGCTATTCGACGCACACCGCGCACCGCCCAGCGCGACGAGTACGAGATCACAAATTCCATCCAGATTCTTATTGATGACGGATTCCCTGTTTACCCCGCAGAGGTGATTGATTGGGATATGAACATCACCTTTGCTTGTGATTTATTGGATTGCAACTGCAATCAACTTCAGCGGTTAGCGAAACCTTATCTTGTTGGCCAGAATACAACGATTCACCCTGGTGCAATACTGGAGGGCTCTGTGCTCGGTGACAACGTAATAGTCGAACATCCTATTAGGATTAAAGATTCATTGATCCTCTCGGGCTCGCGCGTCACTAGTACACAAGATCTAAACCGCGTACTAATCACTCCAGAGGTCAGCATCGATTGTGCTGCTGGAGGGGATTGAGCCATGGACTATAGGCGTGCGTTGGTAACTGGAGGAGCAGGATTCATTGGCTCTCATCTAGTAG
>JBMFPM010000042.1:0-9860 GCA_049969135.1 Anaerolineae bacterium | reverse complement strand
GTTATCATGTGGGGTGGCGCAGTGTGCCGCATCGCGCAAGTTGGCTGCGATTACCCTGCCGAACCCTGCTTCTGCCAATGCGCGGGGGGCAAGTGCCTTTACTGGAGTTACTGGCATTGGCGTGATGGCCGCTGGGTCTATTCACAGGTGGGGTCTGCTGATTATCTGGTACACGATGGCGATATGGAAGGCTGGGCCTGGAGCAATGGTCAGCCACCTCCGGCTGTGCCTATGGAGCAAGTATGTTCTCACGAGCTAGCCGCTCCGTCAGACCAAGTAAAAGCTGCTACACAGACTGAGCAAGGCGCTCTATGGGTACAATATATTGCCTTTGCCCTCATGACAGCTATGCTGGCCGGAAGCTTTTTCTTCCTGCACAAGCACCGACAGGAGCAGTGACCCATGCCCTACCATACGCTTACCTGGCTGTCATGGCTTGGCGCTGCAGCATACTTGGCTTTAGTGAACCAGCAATTGCTGCAATCCATGCTCCTGATTTTCGCCACAAGCATGGTTTTTGTTGCAGCCAGCCGCAATAGCCGTTCAGGGACAAATCTCGAAGCTGGAACTTCATATACAGGGCGTTCCTGGAAAGCGGAAGGTTGGAGTACCTTTCTGCGCTTTGGCTTGTCAGTCTGGTTGATAGCGCTCTTCTTCAACTTGCTCTTTGCCCACGCGGGCAATATCGTGTTGTTTGCCTTGCCACGCAACTGGCCGTTCATCGGCGGGCCCATCACATTGGAAGCTTTGCTATATGGGTTGGCCAACGGCGCCAGCCTGTTTGCGGTGTTATTGGTCTTTGCCACCTTCAACCTGGGAATGGATGCGCACCGACTGCTGCGCTGGCTTCCCGCCGGACTTTACCAGGCTGGCCTGATTGTCTCTATTGCGCTGGCTTTTGTCCCGCAATTGATCACCAGCCTCAAGGAGATACGCGAAGCCCAGCTCCTTCGTGGGCACAAGTTTCGCGCTATGCGAGATTGGATCCCGTTGTTTGTGCCCCTACTGACGACAGCTTTGGAGCGTTCCCTAACCCTGGCCGAATCCATGGAGTCTCGAGGTTTTGGTGGCACTGAACGCTTCGCAGTGGCGGCTTCAAACGCTTTGCCCGTGTCAACAACGGCTGCAGCGGCTACAACAAACCTCCAACGCGGGGCAACGTTGGCTGGGCTGCTGGCACTCCTGGTGGGTCTCTTGTGGCAAGCGACAGATTCCGTGCGGTGGCCAGGGTTGCTATGCGCTGCGTTGGGCATTCTGCTTATATCCGCATCTTTGTACATACAGGGCCGGCGTCTGAAGCGTACCCACTACCACCACGAGCTGTGGCAGCAACGGGACACCTTGGCCACTGCGGCCTGCCTGGTATCCATTTCTATCACTGCCTACATCCAGGCACGGGACCCTGCAGCCCTGTTCTATTATCCCTATCCGCCTTACTCCCCATGGCCCAAGTTTTCGCCATTGTTAGGCCTGGCAATTCTCCTCATTGCCACACCGGCTTGGCTGTGGCCTTCTCCTGCACGCATCCTGCCTATGGAGGAGATAAAGGAAGAGGATTGATGAGCACACCATTGATCGAACTACAAGACGTAACTTTCCATTATCCGCATAACGATCGCCCTGTGCTAAGCCGAGTCAGCTTGGCCATCCGAGAAGGTGACTTTGTCCTGGTCATTGGGCCTTCCGGCTCGGGCAAATCTACTCTATTGCGTACACTGAACGGACTGGTACCCCATTTCAGCGGTGGGCACATTGCTGGGAAGATCAGTGTGGCAGGCTATGACCCCATTGCTGAAGGCCCACATCAGATGAGTCCCATTGTTGGCCTGGTGCAACAGGATCCAGAAGCGCAGTTCGTGGTAGACACAGTGGAAGATGAGCTTGCTTTTAGCATGGAGAACCAAGGGTTGCCGCAGACGGTCATGCGCAAGCGAGTGGAAGAAGTGTTGGATCAGCTAGGCATCGCCCACTTGCGCCAACGGCGAATTAGCAGCCTCTCTGCCGGCGAGAAGCAACGCGTGGCTATTGGCTCTGTGCTCACGTTGCAACCCAAAATGCTTATTCTGGATGAGCCAACTTCGCAACTCGACCCCCAGGCGGCAGAGGAAGTGCTGACCACACTGCGCCACCTAAACCAGGATCTGGGCTTGACAGTCGTGCTCTCAGAACACCGGCTGGAACGCGTCGTACAATACGCCGACCAAATCATCTATCTTCCTGCGCTAGGCAGTCAGCCAATAGTTGGCAAGCCTGAAGAAGTGCTGCCTCAGGTGCCCTTTGCGCCTCCTCTCGTGCAATTAGCCAAAGCGTTTGATTGGCAACCCATGCCCCTGACTATTAAACAAGCGCGTCCTTTCATCAGCCAAATGGATGTGCAGCGGGCTTTGCAACGCGAGATTTTACTGCCCAAGCGGCTGCGCCAATTCAGCCCTATACACGTCGAAGCGCATGAGGTATGGTTCAATTACAATGGGATAGAGGCATTGCGCGGAGTATCCTTGCATGCAGGAGAGGGCGAGTTGATCGCGCTCATGGGGCGCAATGGATCGGGCAAAACTACCTTATTGAAGCACCTCGTAGGGCTGTTGCAGCCCAAGCGCGGCTATGTTGTAATACATGGACTGGATACACGTAAAACTCCCCTGGAAACGCTCATCCGATTTGTAGGCTATGTACCCCAAGACCCCAACACCCTGCTCTTTGCTGATACCGTACGTCAGGAACTGGAATTCACGCGCCGTGCCCATGCGTTGTCCTTAGCAGAAGTACAATCCTGGCTGCAGAAATTGGGATTAACCCAACTGGCCGAATTGTACCCGCGCGAGCTGAGCGTTGGCCAGCGGCAACGGGTAGCGATAGCTGCTATTCTCGTTGCTGAACCCCCCACTTTGCTTCTCGATGAGCCAACGCGTGGGCTTGATCCTATAGAGAAGCAGGTATTGGCTGATTTTCTGCGCGCGCAGGTAGAAGAAGGACGCACCGTTATTGTCGCCACCCATGACGTGGAACTGGCTGCCGCCTGCGCACACCGCGTGGTTATCCTTAGCGAAGGTCAGGTGGCAGTGGATGGGCCAACGCGCGAAGTGATGAGTCAATCCCTTGTCTTCTCTTCACAGGTCAACAAACTGTTCCGTGATCCCCGGCTGCTCACGGTACAAGACGTCCTGGAGGTCCTGGGACGATGAAATGGGGGGCATTGGTGAATTCTGCCATTCTGATCCTGGCCACCCTTACTGGCATTGCTGCTTTTGTGTACCCCTTTTTTACACCAACGACAAGCGGTGGTCAATTTGCTATGGCGCATGCCCAGGATGCGCCATCTGTTACCCTGATCCTGACCTTGCTGTGTGTGGTGATCATTGTCGCCAATCTGACCAGCCGCCAGATGAGTGCCAGGACCATTGCCGTGCTTGGTGTACTGAGCGCAGTGAATGCCATCCTGCGCACTGTCCCAGGGCCCGCCGGCTTTTCAGCGATCTTTTTCCTGCTCGTGCTTTGTGGCTACGTGTATGGGAGCACTTTTGGCTTCTTGGTGGGTGTATTGTCGCTGTTGGTTTCGGCGCTTATCGGCGGAGGCGTGGGGCCATGGCTTCCCTACCAGATGTTCACTGCTGGCTGGATGGGACTGACCTCCGGCTGGCTGCCTGATCTGCGGCGCTGGAGGTTCGCAGAGTTGCTCATGCTGGCTGCGTGGACTGCACTGTGGGGGTTCATCTTTGGCGCCATTATGAACCTTTGGTTCTGGCCTTACATCTCTGCAGCACAAGTATCCCCGGGACAGGCGTGGGAAACAGGATTGCCTATCCATGAAGCGATCCAGCGCTATGCCGTTTTCTACCTGGCGACATCCTTATGGTGGGACGCATGGCGTGCAGCAGGCAATGCCGTACTTATTCTGTCCCTAGGTACTCCCCTGCTCAAAGTGTTGCGCCGCTTTGAGCACGTGCTGGGGTTTGTCATGGATACCAGCACTTGACAAACGATGCAATTTGAATCATCCTACGATCAAACAGGGGATAACAAGTATTGTTTATAGAAAGCGTGCCTTGCTGAAATGAGGGTTGGTGTGCGTTCAAACGAGGATAGATGGTCGAATTAGGCATTATCGCCGATGACTTGACTGGGGCGATGGATACAGGTGTGCAATTCGCCAAGCAGGGATTGCCCACAGTAGTCATGCTGTGCGCTCAGGAGTTGCCGTCAGCCAAAGTCGTGGCGCTCAGCACCGACAGCCGGGATGAGCCTGCTGCGGAGGCATACCACAGGGCTAAGCAAGCTGCAGAGCAGTTGCACGGGCGCTTTATCTACAAGAAGATTGACTCCAATCTACGCGGGAACATCGGCCCAGAATTGGATGGAGTGCTTGATGGGCTGGGCTTGCAAAGAGCGCTGGTTGTACCTGCTTTCCCTGCCGCTGGTCGTACCACGGTAGATGGTTATCACCGGGTGGATGGTGTGTTGCTATCCGAAAGTGCTTTTGCCCGCGATCCATTATGGCCAGCTACCGAGTCGCACCTACCCACTGTTCTAGCACGACAAACCCACCGTTCTGTTGGATACCTGCCATTGTCCGTGATAGAGCGAGGAGAACAAGCGGTAATCCGTGCACTGATGAATGAACCAGCTTCCATTGTGGCTGCCGATGCCGCTGAACAAAGGCACCTGCGCATATTGGCACTGGCATTGGCGCACATGGAAGAAAAGTGGTTGCCATGTGGTTCAGGTGGCTGGGCGGAGGAGTGGCCACATGCCTTGGGATGCGCACGGGAAAACTATGCCCCGTCTCATTGGCCTCCTGATCCACGACCGGTCCTGGTCGTGGCTGGCAGTCGCCACCCTGCGACGCTGCGGCAATTACAACGAGCTGCTTCAGATAGCAACCTCCGTCTAATGCATTTGCCAGCCAGAGAGGATTGGGCAAAGAGAATCCAAGAAGTCGTCTCCTGGCTAAATCGCGGGCATCACGTTGCCCTGACCACAGCTTTCTCGGAGTATCAGCGCGGAGGGGAGAAAATGGTCGCCGAAGCACTGGCCCAAGCGGCAGCAAATGTTTTGGCTCGTTCACCCGTGGTGGGGTTGGTAGTGACTGGCGGGGATATTGTCCGTGCGCTGTGCAAAGCCTTGGAGACAAGAGCACTCCAAATCCTAGGTGAGGTGGAGACAGGAGTTCCTGCTGGAACATTGGCAGGGGGGCTGGCCAACAACTTGCGCATCGTGACCAAGGCGGGTGGCTTTGGCGATGAGATGACCATTCTGCGATGTATTGACTTTATTCAAGGAAGGTTAGTATGAAGGAGAAACCGATTTTAGGCGTGACGATGGGCGATGCCAGTGGCGCGGGGCCAGAAATTGTGGTCAAGGCTTTGACGCAATCCGAGGTACGTGCGCTTTGCCGTCCTATTGTGATCGGCGATGCAGCTACAGTTCGCCAGGCCGCACGGATTGTGGGCAGCGACGCGCCGATCCATGCCATCCATCGTGTGAACGAGGCAACTTTCGACGAGGGTGTCATCGAGGTTATTGACCTGCAGAATATTGATGTGAGCCGCTTGGAGTACGGCAAGGTAGATCCTATGACAGGTCAGGCTGCATACGAGTGCGTAGTGAAAGCAGTCGAATTAGCACTGGCTGGAGAGATCGCAGCCATTGTTACCTCGGCTTTGCACAAAGAAGCACTGAACCTGGCCGGACACCATTTTGCTGGCCACACAGAGCTTTTGGCTCACTTATGTGGGGTCAAGAATGTTACGATGTTGCTGGTGGCAGGGGATTTTCGTGTGAGCCATGTCAGCACGCATGTGCCCTTACGAGAAGCTATCAGCTGGGTGAAAAGGGAGCGCATCCTGGAAGTAACACAGCTAACTCATCAAGCCTTGCAAAAGCTGGGTATTGCCCAGCCACGTCTGGCAGTAGCCGGACTCAATCCCCACGCCGGAGAAGGCGGACTCTTTGGCGATGAAGAGGAACGGGAAATCCGCCCAGCAGTCGAGGCAGCTCAAGCGCAGGGCATAGATGTGAGCGGACCAATTCCTCCAGATACTGTCTTCTACCGCATGAAAGAAGGCCAGTTCGATGCCGTGGTTGCCATGTACCACGATCAAGGGCATATCCCGGTCAAAGTTCTGGCTTTTGAGCGGGGCGTGAATGTTACGTTGGGCTTGCCAATCATCCGAACTTCAGTGGACCATGGCACAGCCTTCGATAAAGCAGGCAAAGGAACAGCCAAGCCGGATAGCATGATCGAGGCATTGAAATTGGCTGCCAGAATGGCCCGGTAGCACGCTAGACCAGGAATCAGCACGGCTATGACCTGAATATGCGCTCTTTTTGACAATTTGGACAAATTGGAGCATAATTGCCAACAAATAACCCGCGCAAGGAGGCGAGTATGAAAAAGTGGGAATGCCAAGTATGTGGATATATCTATGATCCCGCAAAGGGCGACCCCGATAATGGCGTTCCACCCGGAACAGCATTTGAGGATCTGCCTGATGACTGGGTCTGTCCGGACTGTGGGGCAGAAAAAGACCAATTTGAACCCATTGATTGAAGGAGGTCAGAGATGAAACTGGGGGAGAGAATCCAATCCGCCGATTGGAAAGCAGAGAAGCATGTGCCGGTAATCGAGTGCCCTGATCAGGTTGCAGCGGATACAATGTTTACTGTCAAGGTCAGCATCGGCAAGGAGATCGCGCACCCGAATACCACCGAACACCATATCCGCTGGATTGACGTCTATTTTCAACCGGAAGGTGACAAGTTCATCTACCAGGTAGGGCATTTCGAATTCAGCGCTCATGGAGAATCGGTAAAAGGAGCGAATCAGGGGCCCGTGTATACCAACCACGAAGCGCAATTCTCCATGAAAGTCAATAATCCTGGCACGCTGATCGCCCTGTCCTTCTGCAACATCCACGGGCTGTGGGAAAGCTCGAAAGAGATCAAGCTGTAAGACTAGCTTTGTAGATGAGGGCAAAATAGAACCCCGCTTTCAGGAGAAAACGGGGTTCTATGCTAAACCAAGCACAATACTCAGCGCACTGACCACTCATCACTCATCACTCACCACTTCCCCTGCTCCTCGCCTTCGCATTCGAGAGCGACTCGATCACCTGGATGACTGCCGAATGATCTAGCTCACCCCAGCCGTGCGCTTGCATTGCCCCGAATAGCTCATGGGCTAAGGCTGAAGCCGGCAAACTGCATTGGTAAGCCCGCGCGGTCTCGAGGACGATATTCAGATCCTTGTAGTGCAAGCGGCTGCGGAATCCGGGCTGGAAATCACCTTGGATGACCCGTGGGCCGCGCACGTCCATCACCCGGGATTGCGCAAACCCGCCACTGAGCACCTGCAGCACTATGGCAGGGTCAACCCCTGCTTTGGCACCTAGCACCAAGGCTTCAGCCATAGCGATCATGTGCAGCGCGGTCGCGATTTGATTGCAGGCTTTCACAATCTGTCCCGAACCAGAGGGTCCACAGTAGATGGGCTTGCCCATCAGTGCAAAAATAGGTTGGGCACGTTCAAAAACCTCTCGCTCACCGCCGACCATGATGGCAAGCGTGGCGTTCCTCGCCCCCACATCCCCGCCGGAAACGGGCGCATCCAACATGGGACAGCCTTTTTCTCCTGCGGCCTTGGCCACTTTAACCGCTGTCACCGGAGAGATTGTGGACATGTCAATCAGCAAGGTGCCAGGCTTAGCTCCTGCCAACACGCCTTCTGCACCAAGGTAAACCTGCTCCACATCCGGTGAATCGGAAACCATGGAGATGACCACCTCACTGCGCGCTGCCACATCCTGACAGGATTGACCTGCCTCTGCACCCAGCTCCAGCAGGGGTTGCATTTTGGACGGTGTGCGGTTATAGACGACCAATGGATGCCCACCACGCAGCAAGTTGGTTGCCATAGGTGTGCCCATGATTCCTAAACCAATGAAGCCGATTCGTTCTTTCATAAAAACCTCTCCTGGTTTCCACAGACTGATCCCCAAGATCCAGTGTCTGCAAGATTGTCATGCGTTTTATCGCCATGACTTCTCGAGCATTACCTCTGATTCTAGCTGCATTAGCCATAATGTCAAACATTAAGATAATGGACTTGCTAACAGTTTGGTAATAAGATCTACCTGCTAAGCAAGAGCATCATATATCTATCTCAGGCTTTCTTTGACAGCCCTATTGTTGTAAGTTATACTTGCTTTATCAATCTGCCTTGTGATTGGAGATCGAGATGACTACACCTGTGCGCAGGCAGTATTTGCGCATCAAGAAGCGCTTCCCAGACGCGGTCGTCCTCTTTCGTCTAGGCGATTTCTACGAAACATTTGATGACGACGCCAAGCTGGTGTCGGAAGTATGCGATATCGTGCTTACTTCACGCCCGGTTGGGAAGGGAGAGCGCGTGCCCCTGGCTGGCGTCCCTTACCATGCGGTGGAGACCTACCTCGCCAAGCTGATTTCCGCCGGACTCAAAGTAGCCATTGTCGAGCAAGTGGAACAAGCGGAAGCGAGGGGATTGATGGGGCGCGAGGTGGTGCGTGTGGTCACGCCAGGCACGGTAGTTGAGCCCACATTACTGGAGGAGAAGCGCAACAACTACCTGGCAGCCCTTGCCTTCCATCCTGAGCGGGTAGGCTTGGCCTATACCGACATCACCACAGGCGAGTTCAGAACCACGCAGTTCGATGGCAAGCAGTCATTACAGCAGGCATGGCAAGAGATAGAAAGGTTACAGCCCGCCGAAGTGTTGGTCAGCGAAAAAGCCAGCCTGCCGGAAGAATGGGCCAATAAATACACCCTCACAAAGTACGCAGACTGGCATTTCGATCTGGGGAATGCACAACATGCCTTGCTCGAGCATTTTGGCGTCGCTTCGCTCGACGGTTATGGCTGTGCAGGCCTGCCTCTGGCCATATCCGCTGCAGGGGCAATCGTGCAGTACCTACAAGAAACGCAAAAAGCCACCTTACAGCAACTCACCCAACTATCCACCTATTCCACACAAGCCTTCATGACTTTGGATGCAGCCACACGCCGCAACCTGGAATTGATGAGCACCATCCGCAGCGGCACAGTACGTGGTTCACTGCTGGGCGTGCTGGATGATACTCAGACGGCGATGGGCAGCCGGCTCCTGAGGCAATGGCTCAGCCAGCCCCTGCTCGATGTGGCTGCTCTGGAGCGCCGCCTAGATGGTGTACAGGCTTTTTACGATGATATTCCACGGCGTACTGCCCTACGCGCCTTGCTCAAGAGAATTGCTGATATGGAGCGTCTTACCAACCGTGTAGTGCAGCGCATTGCTACACCCCGCGACCTTATCGGGTTGCGCGATTCGCTGCAAACGGTGTCCCAGATCATCCCTCTACTGCAAGAAATGGCTGCATCCCCTTGTATTGTGGACCTGGCAGGATCCCTTGATCCGTGCACCGAGGTGGTCACGCTCATTTCACGAGCCATTGTGCCCGATCCGCCGGCAACGCTGGCGGCTGGCGGGGTTATTGCGCGCGGCTTCTCCGCAGAACTGGACACAGTATTGAATGCAGCGCGCAATGCCAAGGCATGGGTTGCCAATCTGGAACACCAAGAGCGCCAGCGTACGGGTATCAAATCCTTGAAAGTGGGGTATAACAAAGTCTTTGGCTATTACATCGAGGTCACCAAAGCCAATCTGGATGCAGTACCCAAAGATTACATTCGCAAGCAGACGTTAGTCAATGCAGAACGCTTTATTACCCCTGAGCTGAAAGAACACGAATCGCTCATCCTTAACGCCGAAGAGCGTCGAGCGGAACTGGAACGTCAGATTTACCTGCAAATTTGCGAGCAGATAGCGGCTGCCGCACAGCGCATAC
>JBMFPM010000041.1:0-9913 GCA_049969135.1 Anaerolineae bacterium | reverse complement strand
GGTGAGGAAGTGGAATTGGACACCTTCCTCCTCTGCTTCGCGGACTTCGATATCCTGGGCGGGCATTTCGGCTCTGGTACGGCGGTAGACGACATGCACTTCGGAGGCGCCGAGGCGGAGGGCGGTGCGTGCGGCGTCAATGGCGGAGTTGCCACCGCCGACGACTACGACGCGCTTGCCCTGCATCTTAGGTGGTTTGCCCAGGGCGACGTCTTTCAAGAATGAAGTAGCATGGATGACGCCGTCCAGGTCTTCGCCGGGGATGCCGAGGCGGCGGCTGCTGTGGGCGCCGATGGCGAGGATAACGGCGTGGTAGCCCATCTTGTCGAACAGTTCGTCCAGGGTAAAGTCCTTGCCCAGTGCGGTGTTGAGCACGATGTTGACGCCTGCGCGGCGGATGTTGTCAATTTCGGCATTGAGGATGTCGCGTGGCAGGCGGTATTCGGGGATGCCAAGGGCCATCCAGCCACCTGCAACTGGTGCTGCTTCATAGACGGTTACCTTGTACCCCCACTGTGCCAAGCGCAGGGCAGCGGTGAGTCCGGCAGGCCCGGCGCCGATAATGGCCACCTTCTGGTCTTTGGGTTGTTCGAGCAGTGGTGGGGTCCAGGGGTTTTTGAGTTCCTGGTCAGCCATAAAGCGTTTGAGTTGGCGGATAGCGACGGGTTGGTCGAGTTCGCCACGGCGGCACTTGCGTTCGCAGAAGGCGGGGCAGACGCGGCCGCAGACCAAGGCGAAGGGGTTGCGTTGGCGATGGATTTCGAGTCCTTCGGCGTACTTGCCTTGGCTGATGAGGGAGACATAGCTTGGGACGTCAACGCCAGCGGGGCAGGCGTTGGTGCATGGGGCTCTGACGAGGGCTTTGCACACGCCGGCGGGGCAGTGCTTGTCCAGGATATGGGCTTCGAATTCGTCACGGAAGTAGCGCAGGGCCGCTTTCACCGGACCTGGTGTGAGCTGACCCAACGCACAGAGAGATGCTGTCTCCATGCCATTCGCGATTTGGGTAATGGCATCTAGATCTTCCATGGTGCCCTTGCCTTGAGTGATGCGCGTCAGTACCTGCAACAGGCGTTGACCACCAGCACGGCATGGCACGCATTTGCCGCAGGATTCTGCGGTGGCGAACTCGAGGAAGAACTTGGCGAATTCGACCATGCAGGTGTCTTCGTCCACGACGATCATGCCGCCGGAGCCCATGACGGCACCAATTTCTTTGAGCGAGTCAAAGTCCACCGGCGTGTTCAGTGCTTCCACACCAAGGCAGCCACCCAGGGGGCCACCGGTCTGCACGGCTTTAAACTTCTTTCCTTTCAGGATGCCGCCACCAATGTCAAAGATGATCTCACCGAGTGTGATGCCCATCGGCACTTCGACCAAGCCGGTGTTGTTTACCTTGCCGGTGAGGGCGAAGATGGCTGTGCCGGTGCTGCGGCGTGTGCCGATGCTGGCGAACCAGTCTGCGCCTTTGAGGATGATTTGTGGCACGTTGGCATAGCTCTTGACATTGTTAATGTTGCTGGGCTTGCCCCACAGACCTGACACAGCTGGGAAGGGTGGCCTGGGGCGTGGTTCGCCGCGGCGGCCCTCGATGGACGCCATAAGAGCGGTCTCTTCGCCGCAGACGAAAGCGCCTGCACCTTCTTTGAGGGTGAGATAGAAGCTGTGGCCACTGCCGAGGATGTTGTCACCCAGCAGTCCGTATTCATGGCATTGCTGGATAGCTAGCTTGATGCGCTTGATAGCCAGAGGGTATTCCGCACGGCAATAGATATAGCCCTGGTGTGCGCCGATGGCATAGCTGGCGATAATCATCCCCTCAATGACGCTGTGTGGGTCGCCTTCGAGGATGCTGCGATCCATAAATGCACCGGGGTCTCCCTCATCGGCATTGCAGATCACATACTTTGGCTCTCCACGTGCCTTGCGGCAGAATTCCCACTTCAGACCAGTGAGGAAGCCTGCACCGCCGCGCCCGCGCAGCCCGGAACGCTTGACCTCTTCGATGACTTGCTCGGGGGTCATCTCTGAGAGCGCCTTGCTCAGCGCGGCATAGCCATCTCGGGCGATGTATTCTTCGATGTTCTCCGGGTTGATCAAGCCGCAGTTGCGCAGTGTGATGCGTACCTGTTTGCTATAGAAAGGCAAATCCTTGTAGAAAGGCACGGATTGATGGGAAATGGGTTCCTGGTAGGTAAGACGGGGAACGACCCTGCCCTTGACCAGTGTTTCTTCGACCAAATGCGGCACATCCGAGGCTTTTACCTGGCAATAGAAAATGCCCTCGGGGTAAATAATCATAACTGGACCCATGGCGCAAAAGCCGCGGCAGCCAGTTTGTACTAGTTTGACCTCGTTCTCCAGTCCCCTGCGTTTAATCTCTTCAGCCAACGCTGCAAAGACCTCGGGTGATTTCGAGGCCGTACAGCCGGTTCCTCCGCACACGAGGACGTTGGCCCTATACAATGGTTCTGCCATTCGATTCCTCCTCGATTATGATGTCTTCATGAACAGAATAGTGAACGGACACATGGGTTAGTGCCTATTGTGTGGTGGGTAGGCGGCCTACCACCCATTCTTCCACGACATTGCCTTTGATCAGGTGTTCTTCGATGATTCGTGGTACCATATCCGGTTTGACATTGCCATACGTGATACGTGGCTTGCCCGCCTGCTCGATATCCACCAATGGCTCTTTGATGCACATGCCAATGCAGCCAACAGTGGTTACATGGGCTTCGATATTGCGTTTCTTCAGTTCTTCGAGGATAGCGTGCATGGTTTCGCGCGCACCTGCGGCAATGCCGCAGGTGCCCATGCCTACGGTAATCTTGGTACCTGTTTCTAGGCGTACCTTGATGTCTTGCTGTGCTTCCTCACGCAATTTCTTCAAATCTTCGAGTGTCTTTAGCTTTGGCATTAGAAAGCCTCCTCTTACAATTGATTTTATCTAGTCATATCCGCAGCGTGGTGAGCGTCTGATGGAATTGCTCTACCCGATGCACCACCTATTTCGCGTCAGGGCTCTGCAGCATTGCAATACCTTCCCTGAGCGTTGTTTCCAACCATTCCCGAACCAGCGGATGAGAAAGCGGGACAGTGCCCAGTTCCTGGCGTACTTCCACTGAGTCGAACTCGAACGTGCGCCCGTCAACGGTGTGTTTATAGTAAATATCCACGGGCCGTTCGGACATCAGGATAGCTAGCAATGTGCTTGTTATATCTCCCAGAGGAGCGCGGTCAATATGGCTGTGCTGAAATGTTACCTCTACTGTTGTCCCGATGCCCGGTTGGGATTGGATACGCAGTTCACCGTTGCATTGTTGTGCCGCTGCGGCAAACAAGGGCAACCCCAATCCCACATGACGGGTGGTGCGGGTGGTAAAGAAGGGATCCAACGCCTTCTTGGCTACCTCCTCGCTCATGCCACGCCCATTATCTTTCACTGTGATTTTCAGAATATCTTTCTGTAAATCCTCCTCAATGAGCAACTCGATACGCGTTGCCCCGGCTTCGACCGAGTTTTCAAGCACATCTAGGATATGCAAAGACAACTCACGCACTAGCGCAGGTCTCGCACAATTTCGAGCATTTTCTCTGGCACCAAATGCCCAACTACCTCGTTGTCAACCATGGCGGTAGGTGCCAACCCACAAGAGCCTAAACAGTAAACGACTTCATAAGTAACCCTGTAGTCGGGAGTTGTCTCTCCCGCCTTGATGCCCAGTTCTTGCTCGATAGCGCGGATGATTTTCGCTGCACCACGCACGTGGCACGCTGTGCCATCGCATTGGCGGATAATATGTTTGCCGCGACGGGTTAGGTAGAACTGGGCATAGAAAGTTACCACGCCATAAACCTGGCTCAAAGGCACCTTCATGCGCTCTGAGATCCGTTGCAGCACATCTTTGGGCAAGTAGCCATAGATTTCCTGTGCCCGCTGCAGTACGGGGATCAGCGCGCCTTTCTCGGACTGGAACTCCTCAAAGATCGGTTCCAAAAGGCTTAGGTCTAAGGTTTCTTCGGTCACGTTGCAACATCCTCCTTAACCAAACTTGATTATATTGCGTCACTTGACAACCAACTGCGACGCTTTGCCGATTTAGAATTGCCGTGCTTACCTAGGCGGCCAGAATTTTTACTTTCCGACCCTCTTGGCCACGGAAAGCCAGCGCGAGTTCGGCAATCGTTGGTTTGTCAAGAGTTAGCACCGTGCGATTGCTCATTTCCTCCAGGCGGTGGGCATCACCGGAACAGATAAGAGCATACCCAGCCAGTGAAGGGTGCTGGTGTTGCAGTTCGTTCACGTTGGCCCGGCTCGAAATCTCCATTGCGGCAAATGGAACGCCTGGAGGGACAAAGCCTAGGTTGGCCAGCAAGCTGAAAGATGGCCGGTCCACGTGCGCCGCAATGCACAATCCGCCTCTTTGTGTTACGCCTGTGGCGACTTCCTCGACCGAGAGAGAAGTCGCAGTCGACAACAGCCGCTCATTATAGCACAAAAAATCACCACTAGCATCCACCACGAATTGGGGACCAAAGAAATCAGGATTGTTCTTCAGAGGCGGCAGGTGAGCGTATACCACCTCCTGCCAATCCAACACCTGCTCTAGTGAATCGAACAAACAGAGCAGGTGAACCTCTTCCCGAGTCTGGATCTCCATCCCCGGCAACACACTCAAGTCAAAGCCACGCGCTGCCTCTATGACTGCAGCTACATTCTCCGCCGAATTATGATCCGTGATAGCAATGATCCCCAAAGCCAATTCGCCTGCGCGCTTGACAATCAAGGGTGGTATCATCTCTACTTCTGCACAGGCCGATAACACTGTATGCACATGTAAATCAGCAAGATAAGGTCTCAAGGGTAAATCTCAATAGACAAATCCAAATGACCAATTCTTAATGACAAAATACATCTCGATGTCGATTGGGATTTTGCCATTGATCATTGGTCATGGGTCATTTCTGCACCTTGAATGCCTAATTGCGCCAGTTGACCCACAATGGTAAAGGTCGTATGGGGCGTCGTCAGAATGGGAACGCCTTCTTCGTTTGCCTTCTGCAGGGTGGCTGCATCAACAGCCATGCCTTCGGTAACAATGATGCCAGCCAACTCCTTCAATGAAGCAACCGCAACGATGTTGAGGTGAGATTGCAAGGTTACCCATATATTCCCTTTGCGCGTCTTAGCCATCACACAACTGAGCAAGTCGGAGGCGTATCCACCGGTTACCTCTGTATCCAATTTCTCGTGTGCTGTCTGCACGGATAATGACAGCTTGTCTGCAATCTCACCTAACGTCATGATGCCCCCTCTCTGCAATCAGGCCTATCTCGTATCTGTGCGCGCTACATATTGATGATAATTTCTAGACGTGTTCCAATTCCCACTCTCGAAGTCAGATTCATCACATCTGCACAGGCTTTGATATTATTCAGGCCCATGCCGGCACCAAAACCCAACTCGCGGATCCAATCCGGAGCGGTGGAAAACCCAGGTTGCATTGCTTTCTCGATATCAGGGATTCCTGGGCCGTGATCTACAGCGACAATTCTAATTTTTTCAGGTTGGATCTCAGCAATGAGCTCCCCGCCCTTAGTGGTATGGATGACCAGGTTGGTCTCCGCTTCGTAGCTTGCCACCGCAATACGCCGCACGATGGCGGGTTTTGCCCCTAACCTTTCCAAGGCGCGTTTCAGTTTGCTGGCAGCCTCACCACAATGCATGAAATCCTGTGCTTGCACTTTGTAGCGCAGGATCAGGCCTGTCTGATCTGAGATAATGTCCTCGAAAATATGACTGGCTCGGTAGCGATGTATCTCCTCTTCATGGTAATCAACTTCCAGTTGGCGCAGCAAGCCACGCACGATATCACCTTGCGTCAGAATACCGACCAGTTTCCCATCTCTGTTGATGACGGGCAATCTGCCAAAGCCAAAGCGGGCGAATTTGTTGACCGCCTGTATAATGGGCTCATCAGCGTACACGGTCTGGATATTGCGGGTCATTTTTTCATTGACAGCAGCATCTATTTCGCCAGTTTCCAGTGCTTTGATCAAATCCTCAATGCTAATGATGCCTACCAACTCCCCATCGCGCAGCACTGGAGTGCCAGAGATGCGGTTGACGCGCAGCACTTCCTTCAGGTGACGCAGAGTATCTTCAGGAGAGACTGTGATGACTTTCCGTGTCATGACCTGTTCGATCTTCAGTTCATAGACCAACTCCTGAAGCTTCGTTACTTCTGGGTGCGGCTTGGTATCCCCTGTTGCTTGCTTTTGCTGAACCTTTGTGCTCACCATCGTTGGTTCGTCCCCGTCATTGCCGTCGAAACCTTATGTTCTACGGATTAACCGGAGGGAGATTCATCTGCCCACAGGTCGGAGGTCAATTTGAAGAGACCGCAACTGGGGAGTCCAGCCTGGTACAGGCGCCCACAGGTCTCGTACATGGTATATTTGGAAGCGAGAAGCGGGATATCTTTCTCTTCTGCCAGGGCAATTGTCTCAGGAGGGGGCAATTTGCCACGCACAAAAACGATCGCTACAATGCCCGCCATTTCAGCGGTACGGACGACTTGTGGGTTGGTCAAGCCGGTCATCAGCAGGGTGCCAGCGTGCGTAAAAGCAAGGACATCGCTCATCAAGTCCGCTCCACAAGCCATCGAGACTTCTCTGGAGAGGTCTGCGTTGGATGAGATTACTTTCCCTTCGATAATGGATAGCACCTCTGCTAGCGTCATTTGCAATCACCTAACGTGATTTTCCCCGACGAGCAAGTGTCAGGGGAACACTATGCCGTCCAAAACGGCTGTACAAATCTGTGAAAACTATCACAAGCGGGCGCAATTATAGCACATAGCCCGAAGCTTGTCAAATCAAAATGGGTAAACGGCAGGGCTTGGTAGCTACTGCGCGGTGAAGTATAATCCAGTCGGCTTGTCATATGAAGGAGGATCGCCATGACTCGCGGAATTACTATCGTCGGGTTGGGGCCAGGTGCACCCAACCTGCTTACTATAGAAGCGCAGCAGGTTCTGCAAAGCGCGGAGGAAATCTACCTGCGCACCCGACAGCATCCCACTGTGGAGGCGTTATCGCTCACGGCGAGGATCTATTCTTTTGATGATGTGTATGAGCGGGCTAGCACGTTCGAGGAAGTCTATGCGGAGATTGCGGCGCGGGTTGTGGAACTAGGTCATCGTGAGCAAGGCGTGGTCTATGCTGTGCCTGGGCATCCCTTGGTCGGAGAGACTTCGGTGCAGCGCATTCTCACGCTGGCTGAGCAAGAAGGGCTGCCGGTACGCATTGTGGAGGGCCTGAGTTTTGTGGAGCCGGTGTGCGCCCGATTGCGTCTTGACCCATTGCAGGGCCTACAGATTGCTGATGCAACCGCTTTGGCTTTGGCTCACTATCCCATGTTCAATCCTGACTTGCCCTTGCTGATCGGCCAGCTTTACAACCGGGACCTGGCTGCGGAGATCAAGCTAGTGCTGATGATGGCTTATCCCGATGATCATCTTGTCTCTTTGGTGCGAGCTGCTGGAACCGCAACGGAAGCTGTTGTCACGATTCCGCTCTATGAGTTAGATCGCTGCGCAGAGGTGGATCACCTGACCTCGCTTTATGTTCCGCCGCTCTCTACCCCTGGCTCTTTAGCTGCGTTTCAAGAGATAGTTGCACATCTGCGCGCTCCTGAGGGTTGTCCTTGGGACCGGGAACAGACGCATCGCTCTCTCCGCCCGTTTCTGCTAGAGGAAACATACGAGGTGCTGGAAGCTCTGGATAGTGAGGATCTGGACTCTTTGAAAGAGGAATTGGGCGATCTTTTGTTACAGATCCTGCTGCACACCCAGATTGCCATTGAGCAGGGTGAATTTAAGATGGCGGATGTGGTATCCTCTGTCGTGACTAAGCTGAAGCGCAGACATCCCCACGTTTTCGGCCAGGTGCATGTATCCAATGCTCAAGAGGTGCTGGTCAATTGGGAGCGTATAAAGAGCGAAGAGAAAGCCGCCCAGCAGCATAAGGAAGGAGAACATGAAGAAGCTGAAGGGCTTTTGGCGGGCATTCCCGATGCCCTTCCAGCTCTGGCGCGCGCTCAAGCGCTGCAACGCCGGGTTGAACGGGCTGGGTTGGATTGGCCGGATGTCGGTCACGTGTGGTCAAAGGTAGAGGAAGAAATGACGGAACTGCGCCAAGCGCACACAGGCGCTGCCCAAGAGATAGAACTAGGCGATGTGTTGTTCTCCCTGGTTAGCCTGGCGCGTTGGCTGGATATTGACGCTGAGAGTGCCTTGCGCGAAGCCACAGCGCGCTTTGAGAGGCGCTTTCAAGAGGTGGAACGGAAATGCGCCACGCACGGGCAGCCGCTGAATGGCTTGGGAACAGCGCGCTGGAAAGAGCTATGGGAAGAGACGAAAAACAAAACGGCTGGCTATTGCTGAGTGTATTCTCTCTATTCAGTGGCCAGCCCTTCGCAGTCGGGGCGAGAGGATTTGAACCTCCGACCCCAGCGGCCCGATCGCTGTGCGCTACCAAGCTGCGCTACGCCCCGACGCCTGTTCTATTATACACAATTCTGGGATTCTCGCAAACTCGGCTACATCAGCGGATAAATCTGCTGCGCTCTGCAGGCAGCAACATCTATCAAACGCGCAAATCCTCTTGGATCGAACAACTCGCGTCCGAAATATCCTTTGCGGCGTGCCTCCTCGTATTGCTGGTTGCCTGCTTGTAAGGCGGCCTCAAAATCGTCTGTACCGGTCATCGTAGTTTCGAGGAATTCATATTGATCCAGGCGTGGCCAGATGCGCCAGCCAACGAAAGCGTGCCCCGGCACAATCGCAATTACCGGTTCGAGGCTCGCTAATTCCAACAAGCTGGCGTATAACACAGTTCCATCTATACAATTGGCACGGCTCTGATTTTCATGGAGGCTGGTTATGGGCAATCGCACGCGCTGTGTGATTTGGCCCTCTATCTTGCCAAAGTTCAGCGGTGAATTCACATATACCAAGCCAGCGTCTTTTTTGAGGGCGTGGTAGATGGCGCGTACCTGCTCCCGCACCAAGTGGCGCATTTCCTCTATGCTGTTTGTCCCTTGGTATCCCGTGATGCAATGTTTCGGGTGATATTCGGCTGCTTTGCGCAGGAGGTTTTCGATTTCTGGCATGTGTGGCGTTACGAATGCGCAAAGGTGGTGGGTCAGGTCAATGATTTTTCCTTCAGGCGTGTGGATGCCAAGCAAGGCAGTGTCATAAGCGTGGAGTTTGATGGGGTATGTGCGATCGTGCAAGAGCAGCTCCATACCGGAGCCAAACTGGTTCACAGTGACACGAAGAGTAGCAGGGCGAATCTCGTTCAAGGTCATGCATGGTCCAAGTTGTAGGAGGGGCAACAAGGTGATTTCTTTGCATTCCCCAGCCGGCACAGTAATGCTGGAAACGGCTTCGTCGCTGAAACCCTCTATGCTAGCCCGGGCATAGATTTGCGCCGGGCTTTGTTTGCCACGGTTGTCTATGGCAATCTGTACCAGGGGGAATTCCTTCTCTGTCAGGTTATGACAGAAGGCAGTGGGTACAATGGGAGTGAGGATCTTGACCTGTACTCTGGGCGCTGTGCTCTCTGATGGAGCTTTAGCCTGAGCGATGCCCGCTTCCTCAGCCAACTGGTGCACAGCGTGAGCGTAGAGGGAATTGTGGGGCAGAGCGATCCCGTTCTCTGTGCGAATAATGCCCAACAAAAAAAGTTTTTCGTGGCGCAGGCTCAGATGCCTGAAAGGCGTGGGCTGTTGTATGGTCTGGAAAGCGGCATCTAGCAAAGCTGGATCTTGTAATGCCTTGTGTATATGGCGGATGTTCTCGTCGTTGCTGAGCATCTCCAAGTGTGCTTTGCTGACCCAGGAAGG
>JBMFPM010000040.1:0-10026 GCA_049969135.1 Anaerolineae bacterium | reverse complement strand
CGTACGACAGGTCTGTGAGCAAGGTCTTTGTAGTCATCGGACAACCCTCTTCCAATCCCGATGCAGGGCAGCAATATCCTCATAAACCAAGTCTGGTATGAGTGGGGAATTGGCTAACTGTTGACGGTCTGTAACTCCGCTCAACACGAGGATGGTAGTTAACCCCAACTGCCGCCCGCCCAGGATGTCAGTATCAAGGCGGTCGCCGAGTATAGCCGTTGTCTTCGGTTCAGCCTGGAGCTTTTGGAAGGCAATCTCAAAAATAGCTGGCTGCGGCTTGCCGATGATCAAAGGGGCAGTATCCGTGGCGGCTTCAATCGCCGCCAAGAGTGCCCCTGCGCCCGGAGTCAGTTCGCCCTCGGAGGGGAAAGTCTTATCCGGGTTGGTACCGATGAACCTGGCCCCGCCTCTGATAGCACGGGTGGCGCGAGTCATCTTCTCATAGTCAAACTGGTGATCGAGGCCCACCACTACGTAGGCAACATCCGTATCTTCACTGAGGACAAATCCTCTTTTCTCTAATTCCTCACGCACACCATGTTCGCCAATCAGATATATCTTAGTGCCCGGAGAAGCAATACTGGCTAGATACATCGCCGTAGCTTCTCCAGAGGTCAGGATTTCCTCCTCCGCTACTTGGATCCCCATGCGCGCCAATTTTGCTACGTATTGCGCGGCGGTAAGGGTGGAGTTGTTCGTCAACAAGAGAAAGCGCACTCCTATTTGGCGCAGGAATTGGAGAAATTCACCGGCCCCTTGGATAGGAGCATTCCCTCGGTAGAGAACACCATCCATATCAATGACCAAACTTCGCAGTTGGCGCAACTTGGAAATAGCCATGCTTCTTTGCTTCATCCTTCCCTTGCTATCATGGTGTTGCATGTCGGTTCCGCTCCAGGAGTCTTTCATAGTCGGCAATTGTGTCCACGTCCCATAGAATTTCTGGAGATTGCACCTCGACGGGCACAACCTGATCTGGAAAGCGCGCGATAATCTGTCGGCCGCCAATGTCTCCCTGCAAAGTCTCCAGTTCAGGGAAGAGACAACGGTCGAACAGAGCAGGTATGCCGCGCTTTCCATAACACTCGGAAGCCACAATGGGTTTTGCCGTGCCATAATAGGCGTATAGGATTTGTTCAAGTGTCTCTGCGCTAATCAGCGGCTGGTCAGCCAAAACGAAAAGGGCGGCCTCTGTCCGGCGATCAACAGCCTTTATCCCCTTGCGTATGGATGAAGCAATGCCCTCTTCCCACTCTCTGTTCAGCACTGTACGACAAGTAGTCGGAACATGTTTCATAATCTGATCAGCAGCATACCCTAGAACGACAACTACCTCATCTACGCTGGTGGCCATCACTGTCTCCAGCACATGCTCGATCATCGTCTTCCTTGCGAATGGCAAAAGTTGTTTAGGAACCCCAAAGCGCTTGGAAGCTCCGGCAGCCAGGACCACAGCAGAGACCCGGCGCCAGCATTCCCAAACCGGGTTATCGGTTGCGGCTGCACCAATGAGCACCCTCTCCAGCGAAAGGGCTCTCTTGATTTGGCGCGCGATCTGGCGAGCGGCGGCAAGAGCCCCTTCGTCTTGCACCTTATTGATAAAAGGCATCACACGAGCATGCGGTGGCGCTCCTTTCAGCGCTCCTTGCTCATGGACAAGAAGCTTAGCAATAGCTGAAGCATGGATCGCTTCGCCAAGCGCCAATCCAGTGAGCTCAGCAACCAATTGCGGGCGATGAACTGTTTCTTCATTCAGCATACAGCCAACAGCATCTATCCCCACGAGGGGAACAAGGAGGGTAGTTATGGCTGGGATGACAGGCTCATAGGGTGCGGGGGCTTTGAGCGAGCGTCCTCTTGCTCCATCCGCCTCGATAATCACCGCATCTGCTAATTTGACGAGTTCGTCAACCAGGCTTGGCTCAACCCCCTTCAGTTTGTTCTCTGCTTCCAATCGCTGCGCAGCCAAGGTGATCAGGCTGTTCTGACGCAGAGCCTCTTTGGTCAAACGCAAGGCTTCTTCAGGATCGCTGGATACCACCAGGGCTTCTTTCGGCGCAAGGGAGGGCGGGCGTATCATGGTCGTGGTAGTTGCAATAACCCGCCAGCCCAGGTTGGCCAGCTCTCGGCCTAGGCGGTACATGGTGGTGGTCTTTCCCCCTGCACCCACCAGGGAAATAACTTCGCCTTTATGAACCTGCAATGCTTCCCGAAGCTGCATCTCTATCTGTGGCCGAAGGGTAGGAAAGGCAGAGAGTCCGTCACACCGCGGAGGATTACGTACATTTCTGCGGCGCTCACGGCCCAAAATTCGCCTGGAAACTCGTGCTTGAGCGCCATCGCTTTGATCCGGAAAGCAGGAACCGAGAAGGTCAACGTCAGCCAATCGTTGTCGAAAATAGCCTCGTCTGCGCCATCTGCTGCAAAGAGACGTGACTCCTTCCCACCTTCTCGCCTTCGGATTGCCCACCCCTTGCCATTCCTACAGATGTAGAATGCATTGCTCTCTTCTAATGCGAAATCGCTTTCATCAAGGAATAGCCTGGGCTTTTCCCGGTAGGGCTTTCCCTGATGAACGCAGAAGGTAGCGCAGTTTCCACATTCGTTGCAGAAATCGTCCACATGGATAATTTGCCGGCTTTGCTCTATTTGAAATGTTTGTTCCCCTGTCATAATCAGTTGGCCATTGTAGCAAGAGAGCTTGGGCAAGGTTGCTCTCATTGGCGAGATAGTGTAGGCATAGTTGGCGCGGTTGGGGCAGACTTCTACGCATTTGTCACAGAGGGTGGAGCACTGTAGACAACGGGCGGCTTCGCTGCGTGCCGCGCTCTCGGTCAGGGTACGTTCAATCAGGTCAAAGTTATTACGCCAGGCTGGGGGGAGTATTTCGGGCTTATGCTGTGATTCTTTCCTAGCACGCGCGCGTTTTATCTGCAGGATGTCTGTCCCGGAAAGCTGGGCAAAGCTGGCAGGCAATCGGCTGAACTCAATGCCAAGCTCAGCACAAATAGCTTCGGCGGCATGTTGGCCATCAGCACAGGCTTCGATAACCGTAGCCGGTCCCCGCACGGCATCACCGCCCGCATATATACAACCCCTTCCCGCCCGTCCACTCTGGGACTCAACGACAATAGCACCGTCTTTGCGCAGAGAAATGGAACTCCCATCGAGAAAGGTAATATCTGGCCGCTGGCCAATAGCCACGATAATGGAATCAGCCCAAATAACGAATTCGCTGCCTTCAATACGCACAGGTTCTCTGCGTCCATCCGCGCCAGGTTCGCCCAGCCGGTTGTGCACACACTCCAACCCGGCAACACGTCCGTTTTCCACAATTACCCTAACCGGAGAAGCGAGTTCAATCAAGTGGTTGCCCTCGGCAAAAAAGGCTCCTATCTCTTCCTCCGAAGCAGGCATCTCGTGCTGTGTGCGCCGATAGACAACTGTAACCGGTTTGCCAGTGAGGCGTCGCGCGGTGCGAGCAGCATCCATCGCAGTATTCCCGCCGCCAATAACCAATACTTTGGCACCCAGGTTCAGCTTCTCCCCTGATGCTACCCGTTCCAGAAAGTCCAGCGCGAAAAAGACGCCCCGGGCTTCTATTCCCTCGATATCCAATGGGGCATCCTTGGCGAATCCACACGCGATATACACTGCATCAAAACCTTGTTGTAGTAGCTCTTCAGGCGGCACAGCAATGGGATGGGAGAGCTCAACTTTGACTCCCATCCTAATAATGCGATCGATATCCCTCTGTACAACCGCAGCGGGCAAACGGAAAGCAGGGGCAATGCGCAGCATACCACCGGGCTTGTCTTTCGCCTCATAAATGGTTACCTGAACGCCATTGAGAGCAAGAAAATATGCTGCAGCCAATCCCGACGGGCCACTGCCAATGACCGCCACCTTCCGGCGATGGGACAAGCTAGCACCCGGCTGACTGCTTGCCTTTGCCCTCACGGTTGCTCTGCCCTTTTCCGCAGCGATTCGCTTGAGCGCCCGGATGGCTACCGGCTGGTCGTAGTTATTGCGGGTGCAGCGGGTCTGACAGAGGTGTGTGCAAATGTAACCAGTTACGCCTGGCAAAGGATTGCGGCTGAGTATCACCTCTAGCGCGCGGTCATACTCTCCTTTGGCAATCCACCAGACATATTCCGGAACATCTTGGCGCACTGGACATTGTTCTTTGCAGGGAGCAGTAATGCAGTCAAACAGCCCAAGCCCCGATTCGACCTTGGGCAAGCCATACGGGCGATAACTCTTCTTATAGCGTGGATCCTCCAACGCCTCGTGGGCTGCTTTTTCCAGGTCAGCCATTTTGTTCTTGGCAAACTCTTCCAGGCTGGAGACGCCGCGCTCGCGCATCGTTTGCTCCAGATTCTCCAGGAATTGTAGCAAACGGGAATAGCCACCTGGTTTGAGCAGATCAGTCACGGCCGTAACAGGGCATGCCCCACATGCCAGAATTGTGGATATATTCAGAGCATCCGCCCCTGCCGAGTAAGAGACGTTCAGGTCGCCGTTGAACTCTTGAGCCAGTTTGTAGAACAAGTTCATGGTGATCGGATAGAGAGCGCGGCCCGACATGTACATCTCGTTCCCTGGGAGGAGACCTTTGTGATTTGCCATGGCCAGCGTATTGCTTAGCTTGACTCCAAAAGTCAGACGATGCTCGGCAGCCACCTGTTTCAATGTTCGGATCAATTGCACAGCGCGGTCGTATTGCAGATCGTGCTCGAACACTGCGTCAGGGATGTAGATCTCGCGAAAGCCCAAGCGCTCATGAAGGATATGCATCACCATGTCTTTGCCCAGCAAGGTGGGGTTCAATTTCACCGTGGTATGCAATCCTCTCTCCTCCAGCAGATAGCGCACGATCCGTTCAATCTCATCCGGTGGGCAGCCGTGCATCGTGGAGAGTGTAACGTTGTTGGTCAATTGAGTCGGGATCTCGATGTCGGCAAACTGAGGGAACCGCCGACGTAGCATGTCTTGGATTTTGGCAATCTCCTCGGATGCATCAACCATCCGCTCCATGAAACGCGCCATGGGAGGGCTTTGTATCCCAGCCAAGTTGTAGCCAACGCTCATATTGAAAACGGTTCCGAGGGGGACCTCACCCTCAAAGCCAAGCAGGCGATGCAGGATGTGGATCAGCACCCATGCTTTAATATACTCATTGGCAGACTGCTCCAGCTTGAGTTCCTGCGACCACTCCACATTGTAGCCTTCATCTTCCATGTCAATGCAGGGTCGTGGGATTTCCAACTCATCCAAGATCTGCACGGTCTTGAGTTCGATAAAGCGACCGCCTGAAAGCCAAGCGCAGACAATATTCTGTGCTAATTGCGTGTGTGGACCCGCTGCTGGCCCAATCGGTGTGGCGAGATAGTACCCAAACATATCTTGGACAGCATAGGGGCTGTCTGTCTTGGGTGTGTAGAACAGCGAACGAGGGATGCCAAAGATGGATTGGTTTTCCTCGAACTCTTTCAAAATCCAGTCCAGCAAGACATCAAAAGGCTGGGCACGCATTTTATCAGACATATTTCCCTCCTGTTGCGCAGCAAGCTAGAGCACGCATGTAGCTCGACCGCCAATTGCCTTGCTCTACTGATCCTTCTTGGATGCGACGTCTTCTTCGACCTGCACAACAGCTGTAGCAATAGCCCAACTGACCAGCCCCCAAGTGCCACCGCAGAGCACAATGGCCAGCAAAATGTTCCACAGTGAGAGATTGTTCGCACGCCACAAGCCGACCAGGGTCAGTGCAACAGCCAGGATAGCGAAGAAGAGTCCAACCTTAACTGGGCCACTCAATCCGTTTCTGTGCATAGTTACTTGCCTCATTGTTCCCCCTCTACAATTTGCTTGCTATACCCGCTGCCAGAGCTTGGCTGCCTGTTCCCGTGCCTTTGCCCCAACCGCCTCTTCGTCCAACGTCTTCAACTCACGGTTATGCATGAGTACTTTCCCTGCCACAATCGTTGTGCTTACGTGAGCGCCATCTATGCCAAAGATAATATGCCAGGGCAGATTGCCTATTGTGAGCGGAGTGGGTGGAACATAATCCAGAAAGATGATGTCCGCGTATGCGCCAGGAGTCAGTTCACCCAGCGGCCGGGGATAGAAAAGCTTGGCTGTCTGTGCATTATTCTGCACCGCCATAGTCAAGACTTGATCCGCGCCCAGCACACGAGGATCTTTCTTAGCCAATTTGTGCAGCAGATAAGCAGTCTTCATCTCAGTGAACATATTGTTCGAGAAGCCATCATTGCCCAAGCCCACCTCAATGCCGCGCGCCAACATTTCTGGCACATCAGCCACTCCAACCGCATTGTTCATGTTCGAACGCGGATTGTGCACCACGCGGGTGCCTGTTTCACGCAAGATGTCCATTTCGTGCGCCTCCACATGGACGCAGTGTGCAGCAATAGTTTTGGGCCCCAAGATTCCACGCTGTGCCAGGCGTTCCACAACGCGCAACTGATGCTTTTGCAGGGAGTCATTCACATCCGCAATGTCCTCTGCCACATGGATGTGGAAGCCGACATCCAGGCCTCGTGCTATTTCTACAGCACGGGCTAGTGTTTCATCCGATAATGTCAACGAAGCATGCAGACCGAAGGTGCCAGCAAGCAATCCTTCTTTGCCCTTCACCCGTTGGATGAAGCGGGCATTCTCATCTAGGCCTTCCTGGGTTGCCTTGGGGCCATCCCGATCCGAGACCTCATAGCATAGGCAACACCGTACCCCTGCCTGAGTTGCTGCCTCAGCGATGGCGTCGAGGGAATACGGAATAGCATACGGTGAAGCGTGATGGTCAATAAGAGTAGTCGTCCCATTGCGGATAGCATCAATCAGGCAAACGAGAGCACTGTAGCGGATGTCTTCAATAGTCAGCGCTTTGTCCAGTCTCCACCAGAGACGCTCCAAAATTTGCGGGAAATTGGATGGCGGCTCACCCCGCAAGCTCATCCCCCGCGCAAATAAGCCATAAAAATGCGTATGTGCGCAAATCATGCCCGGCATGACAAGCTGCCCCTGTGCATCCAATTCCTCCTCCTCTGGATACCGAGCTTTCAAATCCGAAGTGGTGGATACTTCCGAAATCACGCTGTCCTGGATTCGCAAGGCTCCATCGGATATAATACGTGGGTTAGTTCCGAAGGTCACTAAGGTCCCATGAACGATTAGCATATGCTCCCCCTTTCATTCAAATAGCATACCAAAGCAGATGGTTGTCATACACTTGATATGTGATCTGCCCCTTGTTGTGTAGATGGCTCAAGTATGCATGTAGCGTGGGGTAGAAAAGATAATATTCTCGGATATTGCGTATCTCGATCTTGTAGTGTTCGCAAACTGCTTCCAAAATTTTATTTGCTTCAGCAGGAGCTTGGGCAAGATAGCTGCGGATGAAATGCAGCACATCCATTATCTGTGCGATATTGCGCTCGATGAGGCCTGCAATGTCAGATTCCAGCGGGCCATGTCCTAATACGTAATGTGAACAGGAGAAAGATCGCAACTTCTCCAAGCTTTCCAAGCGCTTTGTAATGCTATAGGCGTAGGAAATAGCCGTATTCGCCAATTCAATTTGCCCAGCCAGAATGTCGCCAGTAAAGAAAACATTGCTTACGATGTAGCCTGTGTGACTGCCAGTGTGCCCTGGCAAAGGTACCACCTGAATAGTTACCCCGGCGATCCGGAGCTCGCCCTCGGTAACAATTACATCTGTGGCGCAGGGCTGCGGAGCGAAACGAGGCGTGCTCAATTCAGCGATGGGCTCCGCGCCTCCGAATACGCACATCGAACCCCATGTAGGATGCTGTAGCACGATCGAGTCATACAACGGGGCATAAACTTTGGCGCTTGTGCGCTCCACCAGATACGCATTGCCCCCGGTGTGATCGCCATGGCCATGGGTATTGAAGATAGCGGTCAGCGTGAGGCCTCGTTCCTCCAGCATCTGCAATAACTGTCGGCCAGAACGTTGTCCGACGCCTGTGTCAATCAAGAGGGCTTGTTTCCCCTCACCTACAATAAGACCAATATTGCTCGCGCCAGGCAGGTAATAAACGTTATCCCGAATATGCTGCAATGACAAGGCTGGTCCCCTTTGAACTCATTTTGTTAACATTATACACAAGCTCATAGTAGGAGTCCAAAAGAGGACCCCTCCTTTGCACAGACGCTTTGCCTTTTACACCGAAGGATGATATACTGGTCCATACTAGAACGCTGGGGCAAGAATCTAGATGTATGAGCAAGAGAGGCAACCAATCTATCTATCTCCCCACCTCGATGATGCGGCACTCTCTTGTGGTGGCTTGATCCACCAACAGAGACAACGAGGTCGCCAGCCGCTTGTCATCACGTGTTTCGCTGGCGTGCCCGATTACGGGGCTCTTTCCCCATTTGCCATCATGCAACATCAGCATTGGGGAGAAACAGTAAACCCAATCGAACGCCGGCGCAGGGAAGATGTTATGGCTATGACTTGCCTTGGGGCTGAGTATGAACACTGGGATTATTCCGATTGCATTTACCGCCGCCATCCAGAGAGCGGCGAATTCCTCTATACCAGTGAAGAAGCCTTGTTTGGCGCCGTAGCAAGTGCTGATTGCTATCTGAGTCACGAATTGGCTGCGCGTCTGAAGAGGTCTCTTTCTGTCAAAAACGCGCTCATTTATGCCCCTCTTGCCGTTGGGCAGCACGTAGACCACCAGCTTGTGTCCCAGGCAGCGCTGATGTTGCGTGACGAGGGATTCCGGGTATGGTTCTATGAGGATTATCCATATACAGAAGATGCCCAGAAGCTTGCCCAGGCTTTGCAATGCTGGGCTTCTCCGCCAAAGCCTAGTGTGCATACACTAAGCGAAGAGGATATGGATGCCAAGATTGCTGCCGTTTGCTGCTATGGTTCACAGCTTACCGTATTATTTGGGGATGAGGTATCTGTCCCAGCGCGGCTAAAGGCTTATGCTCTAGCTGTAGGCGGTGGCCAAGATTTTGGCGAGCGCTACTGGAAGGAAGGCATCCGATGAGTAGTAGGCGTCTGGTATTGCATTCCCTCGTGCTAATAGGCGGTGCGGTTACGATGGGGGTTGAAATGTGCGCCTCTCGTCTGCTGGCTCCGTATTTTGGCACTTCATTACCGGTGTGGGGTCTCCTGATTGGGTTGCTGTTGGCGTACCTTTCGCTGGGATATTTTGGGGGTGGAAAGCTCGCAGATCGGCATCCGGAGGCAAGTTTATTGTATCGGCTATCCGCCTGGGCAGGCTTTACCATTGGGCTGATCCCTTATTTAGCTCACCCCATTCTGCGTTACTCTGTAGTAGCTTTTACTAGCTACCGCGCCGGGGCAATTCTGGGTTCTCTGGCAAGTGTGCTAGCCCTGTTCGCCGTACCTATCATCTTACTAGGCGGCATTTTCCCCTTCGCGATGCGTCTCAGCATCGAGGATGCTGCCTCCAGTGGAAATGTAGCCGGTCGCATGTTCGCCTTATCCACCATCGGCAGCCTCTTGGGGACTTTTGGCAGTGTCTTCGTGATGATCCCCGCCTTTGGTACTCGGCGCACTGTCTTTGCTTTATCGTTCTCACTGCTGAGTGTAAGCATGATTGGCTTGTTGCAGACTTTGGGCCGCCGTGCATTGCCCTACATTTTATTATTGGTTCTGATTGTTGCTCTTCAGTTCATACCCCAAGGGGCCATCAAGCCAACACAGGGCTTGATTTATGAGGCAGATTCGGCGTACAACTATATCCAGGTGCTGCAGGACGGAGAAGACCTCATCTTGAAAATCAATGAGGGTGAAGGCATCCAATCTGTTTACCATCCACGGCACATACTCACCGGTTATGCGTACGATTATTTCCTCCTGGTGCCTTTCTTTAGAAATGAGCCAACGGAACCGCTGGTGAGCAGCCTATGCCTGATCGGCTTGGCCGGGGGTACTATTGCGCGACAGTACAGCGCAGTATTCAGGGCACCGTCCATAGATGGTGTAGAGATTGATCC
>JBMFPM010000039.1:0-10158 GCA_049969135.1 Anaerolineae bacterium | reverse complement strand
CGGAGGGCTTGCTAGCCCGTGCCTTTCAGCATGAGATAGACCACCTGGATGGTAAGCTTTTCCTGGACCGCGTGGAAAGCCCGGAAAAACTGCGCCGTATTGAGCCTCGCGAGAAGCGACGGGGACAAGAGGCAGAATCCATCTGAGGCAGATACATGGTACACGGTTTCCACAAGAAGCTTTTGTACGTAGATGTGACGCATCGCTGTCATCATGTAGAGGAGTTGCCTGAGGAAGTCTTGCGACGGTACCTCGGAGGGCGCGGACTGGGAAGCTATCTCCTGTGGCAGGAACTACATGCAGGGACTGATCCACTTAGTCCGGATAATGTGTTCATACTCACCACAGGGCCTCTGACGGGAACTCACTTCCCTGGTGCAAGTCGTTACGAACTTTTCAGCCGCTCTCCGTTGACCAATGCCTTCGCCGAATCTTCTGCTGGCGGGCGTGTTGCTGCGCAGCTTTCGCACACGGGCTATGATGCTATCGTCATTCGTGGCGCCTCCGCTTCACCCGTTTACCTCGAAATATCAGATAGCGGAGTCCATTTTCGGGATGCGACCCCATTTTGGGGTATGGACACCTACAATGCCGAGGAAGCCATTCTAGCTCAGACACATGTACCTCATGCCCAGGCGCTGGTGATAGGCCCCGCAGGTGAGAATCTGGTGCGTTTTGCCTGCGTAGTGAACAACCGATGGCGTTCGGCCGGGCGCGCTGGCTTCGGCGCAGTGTTAGGCTCTAAGAAGATCAAAGGAATTGTCTTCCACGGCCAGGTAGAACGGCTTTTGGCTGACGCCAGCGGTTTCGAGAACTATCTACGCGCTTTCCGTACAAAGGGGGTGAAGAGCCCGAGCGCGGCGAACTATTCGCGCTATGGCACGCCCAGCATGGTGGCTATTACGAACACTGCCGGTGCTTTTCCGGCGTATTATTGGACAGTGGGCACGCTGCCCGGGTGGGAGAGGATCAGTGCAGACGCCCTCTTGGAGAACCTAAATGTCAAGCCTCGTGCTTGCCCGGGCTGTTTCTTGGCCTGTGGCAAGTTGAGTACAGTCAAAGAAGGACGACATAAAGGGTTGACCATTGAGGGCCCTGAATATGAAACCATTTATGCTTTCGGTGGCCTCTGTGCCATTCCATCTTTAGAGGAAATTGTCTATCTGAACGACCTGTGCGATCGTTATGGATTGGATACGATGACCGCGGGTAATCTGGCCGGGCTGGTCATGGAGGCTGCACGTCGCGGGCGGCTGGACTTTCCATTACAGTACGGAGATGCCGAGGGTGTGGCTAGCTTACTGAGACAGATTGTGGAACACGAGGGCCCGGGGAAAGTCCTAGCAGATGGCATTGTTGCTGCTAGCCGAACTTGGCATCTGGAGGATCTAGCCGTACATGTAAAAGGCTTGGAACCTGCCGCATATGATCCCCGTGTGCTGAAGGGTATGGCCCTGGCTTATGCTACATCACCGCGCGGTGCATGCCATCTGCGTGCCACGTTCTACAAGTATGAGTTGTCCGGCCAAATTGATGCCAGTCAGGTTGAGGGCAATGCGGCCATGTTTGTGGAGATCGAAGACCGTATGACGATCATGGATACCCTCATTCTTTGCCGCTTTTTCCGTGACCTGGTGCCATGGGAAGAACTGCAGCATATCATCCATCTGAGTACAGGCTTGGAACTAGACCTTCCAACCCTGCGGCAAATAGCCAATGAAATCACAACCTTGGCTCGCTGCTTCAATGTACGCGAAGGGTTTGGCCCCGCCGATGACTTGCTGCCAAATCGTTTCCATGATGAGCCCATTGATGGGCATATCATCACCCGTGACGAATTAGCCCTTATGCTTTCTGACTATTACCGTCTGCGTGGATGGGATGAGCACGGGTATCCGCTTTCTTGCGAGATGAGGAAATGAGCATCGTTGAAGACGTAGCTACTTACGCCAAAGGGGCGTATCCTGAGGCCGACTTTCCCCATATTGCCGAGGTGGTGGCTTATGGGCAACAACTGGCAAAGCAGATGGGTGCTGATGAAGAAATCGTGACCATTGCTGCGTATTTCCATGACATCTCGCGTGTGACGCTAGGGCCCGAGGACCACAATATCAAGTCAGCGGAAATGGCACGGGAATGGCTCAGCCAGCACGGTTATCCTCAAGAACGCATCGAGCGTGTGATGGCAGCCATCATTGCACATATGCGTGCCGTGGCAGGGCCAGAGCGCGAGTCCGTGCCTTTGGAGGGTCGCATCTTGTATGATGCTGACAAGATCAGCCGTGCACAGGGCATGGGTCTGATTGGTATGCTGGTGCATCTTGGTGCCCAGACAAACTGGGAAGGCTTGACTTACGCTCAGTTAGCAGCAGCCATCCGCCGAGGACGTGAATTGACCGAAGAAGCATACCACTCGCTCTATACTGAGGCGGCACGGGACTTGGCTGGGCCGGGTTACAAGCGAGCGATTGCCTTCTGCGATGGGCTGTTGCAGATGGAGGTCTTTGCAACTCGTGATTAGAGAATTTTGGGGGATATTGCCATCTATGCCACACTCGTCCAAACTGCGGGCGAGGTCTGTGTGCGAGGCAACCCTGTCTTAGCATATCATGGGTAGAGTGCTTCGTTCGGCATGACACTGGGAGGACTTGTTCAACACTCTTATGGGTATGAAAAGCGCTTGAACCCTAAATATCTGCAAACACTGGAACTGGATAAAATCTTGGAGCGCTTGGCGAATCATACTTCGTTTTCAGCCGGGCGCGAGCTAGCCCTTGCATTGCAACCCGCTACTGATTGGGAAGAGGTGCACCGACGGCAGCGTGAGACGGCTGAGGCCAAGTTGCTGCTCTCGTTACAGCCGAGCCTTTCCCTGGGCGGAGCACGGGATTTGCGTCCGCTGGTCAAAAACGCTGAAATTGGCGCCATGTTGGACCCACAGGCGTTGCTTGACGTGCAGTCAACGTTAATTAGCGGTAGAACGCTGCGTCGGGCTATCATGCCTAAAGCGGAGCGCTTTCCCACCCTCGCCGCTATCGCCCAACGGATCGAAGAATGTCCTGCTTTAGTAGCCCAGATTGCACGCTGCATCAATGACCGTGGTGAGGTGCTCGATGACGCCAGCCCTGCCTTGGCACGTATCCGACGAGAGCTGGCAGTAGCGCGTGATCGGCTTCTGGATCGCCTCAATCGTCTCATTTCCTCAGCTGAAAACGTCGCTTATTTACAGGAAGCGCTCATCACCCAACGCAGCGGGCGCTATGTTATCCCCTTAAAGGCTGAGTTCAAGGGGCGCATTCCGGGCATTGTCCATGACCAATCGGCAAGTGGGGCAACACTGTTCATTGAACCTTTGGCTGTCGTCGAGCTAGGCAATCAATGGCGGCAACTTCATTTGGATGAAGAGCATGAGATTGAACGCATCTTGTGCGAGTTGACCGCTGCGGTGGCGGCACACGCTGAGCCAATCCGCGCTACGGTGCAGGCCTTGGCAGAGCTGGACCTGGCCTTAGCCAAGGCAAAATACGCCTATGAAATCAAAGCAGTGGAGCCTGAGTTGTTGCCTCGCAGCGATGCTGTTTCTGAAAAGCCTTTCCCGTTGTATCTGTCTCTGCTGCGCGCACGTCACCCTCTCCTGCCTGCCGAGACTGTAGTGCCCATTGATGTCCATTTAGGTGGGGAGTTTGCCATCCTGGTAATCACAGGGCCAAACACCGGTGGCAAGACGGTCGCATTGAAGACGGTTGGGCTTTTGGCTGCGATGGCACAATGTGGGCTGCAAATCCCGGCAGCAGAAGGATCAACATTACAAGTATTCTCCGGACTGTTTGCTGACATCGGCGATGAGCAAAGCATTGAGCAAAGCCTCTCTACTTTTTCGTCCCACATGGGCAACATTGTGGCAATCTTGGCGGAAGCAGACCAAGACTCGCTGGTGCTGCTGGACGAATTGGGAGCGGGCACTGATCCAACGGAGGGTTCAGCACTGGCACGCGCCATTCTCGGTGAGTTGTTGCGCCGGCGAATTCCAGCCATGATTACGACCCACTACAACGAACTCAAGCTATTCGCCCAGGCTACACCCGGGGTAGAAAATGCCTCGGTAGAGTTCGATGTGCGCACCTTATCGCCGACTTACAAATTAACGATAGGCCTTCCCGGCCGCAGCAACGCTTTTGCTATCGCTCGACGCTTAGGACTACCCCAGCCCATTATTGAAGAAGCAAAAACGTTCATTTCTGCAGAAGACCTGGAAGCTGACCGCATTTTAGAGCGCATACGTCGCTCACGCCACGAAATAGGCCGAGCTACCCATGCTGCTCAATCGGCCCTCGCTGCCGCACGCGAGAAAGAAAAGGAAGCACGTCGCTTGCTGCGTGAAGCAGAACGCGAGCGCCGCCGACTCCTATCCGAGGCGCATGCCCAATTGGAGATGGCGCAAGAAGAACTACGGCGCATCCGCGAGACCATTGAACGGCAACAAGTAACCAAAGCATGGTTGGAGGAAGCCGAACAGCGCGTCACAAGGGCTCTACAGGAACAGAAAAAGATAGAGCCCCCTGCCGCCTTGGAGAAGGCTGAGGTTCTACAAGAGCCACTGGCTGTGGGAAATACGGTTTGGATTTCCAGCCTGAATCAGACAGGGCAAATTATCCATCTAGCCAACGGAGAGGCAGAAGTGCAAGTGGGGCTGTTCCGCGCTAAAGTGCCCGTGATTGATTTAGAGAAGAGACATTCCGCGGTGCCCCCTATAGAGAGCAGCCAAGTGCATATCGCCCTGGCCCCGCGCCCGATGCCTAGCGTGGAGCTCAATATACGTGGTATGCGCGTAGAAGAAGCATTGCCTCTGCTTAACAAGTACTTGGATGATGCCTACCTAGCTTCTCTCCCCTATGTACGCATTATCCACGGTAAAGGCACGGGCACGCTGCGCAAAGTGGTGCGTGAAATCCTGGCCGAGCATCCGCTGGTTGCCTCTTTCAGACCTGGAGAGTTGAACGAGGGTGGCGAGGGGGTAACCATCGTGAAGTTTATTCCGATTTCATAGCCTCAGTGGCTCTAATTTGTGCAAGCATTCGTAGAGTCTGTCTAAGCGCCTTTCTATACCGCTGAACTCCATGTACACGATTCCCTCCGCTTAAGATGGCCTCTCTTTGTTCACGGAGCAAGGGCAGCATATCTCCATAGAGGCTTAAGGTATTAGCCTCGAATTCCACACGCGCAGCCAAGTCTCGTTCATAGACCCGCTGCCCTTGGGCAATGACATGGTAACGTAGCTCAACTGGAGCTGTATTCAGAATAACCAAATCTATGGGTCTGCCCCTTAGGAGCTGGCTAAGTTCGTGAACCAAGCGGTAGCGCTCATCAGCAGATACTGTGCCATTCATGACAAAGGCTATATCATAGTCGCTGAGTACTCCTGCTGCTCCTCGTACCTGGGAACCAAATAGATAAGCCAAGATGACCCGGCCGTTACGGGCACAGTAATCAGAGAGTAAGCGCGCTATATCTTCTTCCCCTTTTGTAGCTTGCATGCCTCTATCCATGGATTGGTTTCCGCCTGTTTGCACAGATTATATCCCGCTTTATAGCCAATAACAAACAGTCTCGACCAGGTTGAGGCAGGCAGAGCTGTCCGAAAGACGGTCCTACTGCTCAAGATTTTTTACCCAACCAGATTTTCCTGTGTGAGATTCCTTAAGTGTTGGTATGCTCCCTAAGACAGGCAGATCTAACCATTGCTCTACTTCTTGCGGCGTTTGCACCAATTCTACGCGTGACCATTCTAGAAATAGTGCGATAAGTAAGCCCAACACCAGTCCACCACCCACGCCAGCAAAGGTGAGCAAACGCATTCTCGGCCAGGTTCGGCCAGCAGGCTGCGCACCACCGTTCAGCACCGTTGCAGTGAGACGGTCTAGTGGGTCCTGCTTTGCTGCGAAAGCTTGAACCTCGCCGATCAAAATTTCTGCTGCTACCTGGGCAACCCGTTGCGCAAAAACGGGATCTTTATCCGTAACTTCGATTTTTATCTTGTACTCACCCTCGATGGCTTCGGCTTTAATTTGCGAGCGCAGGCGCGCTGCGTCTATACTTTGCAAGCCCAGCTGCTCGATAATCTGTCGTGCAGTGCTTTCTGTCTGGACACTTGCCGCATAGTTACGTAGCATATTCACCACCGTCTGGCTTAGACCCAGCTCAAGACGGGCCGGCGCGACATTTAGCTCCACAACCGAACTGTAACGCGGCGTTTGTAGCTTGCCAAAGCCAATCGTGGCAGCAGCACACAACGCGGTTACGAGGATAATTACCCAGCCCCACCGCCATAAAACCTCGATATATTCCCAAAGTTCCATCTTACTCCTCTAGCCTCAAGACAAGCTCCTCAATCTCTCTTCTAGTTTGGCATACCGCTGGCGATATTCTTCTAGTTTGGTTTGCTCCTTGTTCACTACTTCCATAGGCGCCTTGGAGCGGAAATTGGGGTTAGCCAAAAGCTTCTCTGCACGAGCAATCTCCTTTTGCAGATTCTCCAACTCACCAGCAAGCCGTGCCCTTTCGCGCTCAATGTCCACAAGGCCAGCCCATGGCAAAAAGACTTCATAGCCCCCCACCACCAATGCTAATGCCTTAGAGGGCTTTTCCACCAACTCCTGTTCGATGTGCAGTTGAGCCGCATCAATCCGCGCCAGGCGGATGAGGATATCTTTTTGCGATAGCAACAACTCGCGCCTTTGGCCTGCTACAATGGTAGCGGCTATGGCTCGTGTCGGCTCCACTTCGTATTCTGCACGCGCGTTGCGGATGGCGCGTATCATCTCCATGATGGGTGTCATTTCCTCTTCGGCTGCTTCGTCCAGAGGATCTGCCTCCGGCCAGGGGGCGATGATCAACGCTTCGCCTTCGTGAGGGAGATGTTGCCAAATTTCCTCTGTGACAAAGGGCATGAAAGGATGCAGGAGGCGCAGCATACGCTCCAGCACGTGCACCAGGATAGCCTGTGTCTGGCGTGCTGCTACTTTGTCCTCACTATAGAGAGGCACCTTGGCAATTTCGATGTACCAATCGCAGAACTCACCCCACAGGAACTCGTAGAGTTGACGGCCAGCTTCACCGAACTGATACTGCTCAATCAGGCGAGTGACCTCTGAGATCAGCCGGTTGTGGCGGCTCAGGATCCAGCGATCTGGCAGGCTCAAACTCTTGGGCTGCTCTTTCCACAGGGTGGCAAGACGCTTGGTGTCCTCCACACGATACTCGTCATCAAGGTTGCTGATCACAAAGCGTGCCGCATTCCACAGCTTATTGGCAAAATTGCGTGCTGCCTCTACCTTTTGTATCGAGAGCTTCATGTCATTGCCCGGCGTGCTGCCCGTCAGCAGGGCAAAGCGTAGCGCATCTGCACCATAATCCTCGATGACTACGAGCGGGTCCACCACATTCCCTTTGGACTTGCTCATCTTTTGGCCGTATTCATCTCGGATCAGGCCATGCAGGTATACGGTATGGAAAGGTATTTGCCCCGTCATTTCCAAGCCCAGCATGATCATGCGTGCCACCCAGAAGAAGAGGATGTCATACCCTGTTTCCATCACGTCCGTGGGATAGAAATAGCGCATGTCTTCGGTATCATCAGGCCAGCCTAGCGTGGAGAAGGGCCACAGCCCAGATGAGAACCAGGTATCCAGGATGTCAGGATCTTGATGGATGTTCTGGCTGCCGCATTTTTGGCAGGCGGCTAAGGTTTCCTCCCTGCTCACGCTCATGTGCCCGCAATCATCGCAATACCAGACAGGAATGCGATGTCCCCACCACAGTTGCCGCGAGATGCACCAATCGCGGATATTCTCCATCCAGTTAAAGTACACCTTGGCAAAACGCTCCGGTATAAAGCGGATACGGCCATCGCGTACCACTGCAATGGCTGGTTCTGCCAGGGGCTTGATCTTGACGAACCACTGCAAGGAGACCCGAGGTTCAATCACGGTATGGCAACGCTGACAATGCCCCAAAGCGTGCCGGTACGGTTCGATTTTGACCAGCAGGCCCTCCTTCTCCAGATCGGCGACCAAATTTTTTCGGGCTTCATAACGATCCTGTCCTACATACGGGCCGGCATTTTCGTTCAATGTGCCGTCATCATTCATGATGTTGATAATGGGTAACTGATGCCTCTGCCCGATTTCATAGTCCGTCGGGTCATGGCCTGGCGTAACTTTCACCGCGCCGGTGCCAAATTCTGGATCCACACTTACGTCGGCAATGATGGGGATGCGCCGGTGCAGGGCTGGCAGGATAGCAATGCGGCCCACCAGTGGCTTGTACCGTTCATCATCTGGGTGCACCGCCACGGCTGTATCCCCTAGGATGGTTTCAGGGCGCGTCGTGGCTACGGTGATATACTCGCCCGGGGCGGATTCCAAGGGGTAGCGCACGTAGTACAGCTTGCTCTCCTCTTCCTCATGTTCCACCTCTAGGTCGGAGAGAGAGGTGCCACAACGGGGACACCAGTTCACCAGGTAGTTGCCACGGTAGATCAGGCCCTTGTTGAACAGGCGCACGAAGGCTTCGCGCACGGCGCGTGCCAGGCCCTCATCCATGGTGAAGCGCTCGCGCGTCCAGTCGCAAGAGGTGCCCAGGCGACGGTGTTGTTGGGCAATAACGTGGCGATAACGATGCATCCAATCCCAGACGCGCTCTAGGAATTTCTCCCTGCCCAGTCCCTCGCGTGTCAAGCCTTCTTTGGCGATTTCCTTCTCCACCACATATTGTGCAGCGATGCTTGCGTGATCTTCGCCAGGCAGCCACAGAGTGGGATCGCCCTTCATGCGGTGGTAGCGGATCATCAGATCCTGCAAGGCAGCGGTAATGGCATGGCCCAGGTGCAGTCCACCGGTCACATTGGGCGGTGGCATGGAGATGACAAAGGGCTTTTTGCTGTAGTCAATCTTGGGCGTGAAGTAGCCCCTTTCTTCCCACCACGCGTATATCCGCTGCTCCACAGTGCGGTGGTCATATGTTTTCGGCATCTCTTTTCCCATTGCTCGTTCCTCTCTTTCCTTTGGTGAATTGGCTGGCCCATAGAAACGAACAACCCCTTTCATCCTCAAGGACGAAAGGGGTCTTCCCTCGCGCGGTACCACCTTGCTACGAGCCAACCAAGCTTTACATATGTGTGGCTCGCTACTCAAAAGCTATAACGGGCTTGCCCGTGTCAACCTACTGTGGACCTATCTGCGATCCAGTTGGGTTGACCGACTCACAGGCGACCTTCAGCGGCTCTGTCTGCGGATGGCTTTCAGCCGATGGCCACCCTTCTCTACCAGACATCCCCCGCCTACTCCTCCTGATCGGCGTCTTTACGCTTATATTCTACTGAATTTGTGTTGCATGTCAAATTTCCGCATTCTGCTGGGTGTGGTTCAGTTTTGGGGCAAATTGCTGGGTGCCAGCCGTCAACGAATTTGCAACGAATAAACGAATGTACTGCGCCAGCATTCGTTTATTCGTGTCCCCCATTCGTTGATGGCCATCCTTCGCACTTTAGGCCATGCTTGCCCCTAAGTGGAACTGCGCTGCGTTCTGCTTAGGGTAGATTGTAATTGTTCGAATTTAAGTGTGCCACAATCTCATAAATCACGCGGTAATTGCCTACACGGATACGCCAGCCTTCACGCCCAGTCAATTTGAGGCACCCTGGCGGTCTAGGATCAAGACCTGAGGGCACGAATAGTGTCACGAACATGTACATAGTCTTCTTTTGGCAGCCGAGCTAATTCTTTTTAAGCACATCGTAGGATGACTATCTCGTAGCTCATCAGTGCTTTTCAATTTCTGCCACTGCTTGCTCGAAAGGCATTGCTTCATCACCAGAGGCCTTGGCGGCATCATAGGCGCAAATAGACTCCAGTTCCTCAAGCTCTCTCAATAGCCGATGGTAATCCTCTATATCCAAAAGTACGCCGATGCGAGCGCCGCTTTCATCTACGATATAGCGTTCTTTGATTGTGGACGTGTCCTTTGCCTCCATTGTCCCATCTGCCGCCAGGGACACATTCAACATAACAGCGCATTTACGCATCCAGCACCCCTGGGGCGATTCGAACGCCCGACCGACTGCTTAGAAGGCAGCTGCTCTGTCCGCTGAGCTACAGGGGC
>JBMFPM010000038.1:0-10322 GCA_049969135.1 Anaerolineae bacterium | reverse complement strand
GATTATTTCCCCTGGGGTGACGGATTCTTTGCGGACGACCAGATCCACATGGCGGCCCACCATCATAGCAGCCAACTCTGCCGGCGTAGTCTGCGCCGGGGTGGTGGTTCCTACCACACGCCCATTGCGTAGGACGGTGATGCGGTCAGCAATCTCCATCACCTCGCGCAGCTTGTGCGTGATAAAGATGATGGATTTGCCCTGTTTGACCAAGTTTTTGATGGTAGAGAAAAGGCGGTCCACTTCTTGGGGGGTGAGGACGGCCGTGGGCTCGTCCAGGATCAGGATATCGGCTTCCCGGTACAGCAGCTTGATGATTTCCACGCGTTGCTGCACTCCGACGGGGAGATCCCGCACGTATGCATCGGGGTCCACCTCTAACCCATATTGCTGTGAGATCTCGCGAATCCGTTGGGCGGCTGCGCGCTGATCCAGGAAAATGCCACCTCGAGTGGATTCTAAGCCCAGCATCACATTCTCCGTAACGGTGAGCGGGGGAACAAGCATGAAATGCTGGTGCACCATGCCAATGCCTTGCGCGATGGCGTCATTGGGACTGCGGATTTTGACTTCAACCAGGCCATCGCGGGAGGCAACCGACGTCGGGAGTGCTGCGCGATTGCGCGGGCGCAGGAAAATTTGTCCCTCGTCCGGTTGGTACAGTCCATACAGGATATTCATCAAGGTGGATTTGCCTGCCCCATTTTCCCCCAAAAGGGCGTGGATTTCCCCCTCTTCCAAAGTCAAATCAATATGATCGTTGGCCAATACCCCAGGAAAAGCTTTGGTAATGCCGCGCAGTTCCAAGACAAGGGGCATGAGATGTTCCTCCAAGAGATATATATGATTATGGTTCGGGCCAAGGCTTGATCCCTTGGCCCGAACCTTTCCTCAATGACTAACGAGGTGCTTACAGTCCCAGCACGCCGTTCACGGTGATTTTGCCCGCGATGAGGTCAGCCTTGATCTGCTCCAGTTCGCTCTTCAAGGAGGCAGGCACCTTGGCATCGAACTCATGGAAGGGTGCAATGCCTACACCATTGTTCTTCAGCGTGCCGACATACGTACCGCCTTTGAAGGTGCCATCAGCGACTGCCTTGACGGCATCAAAGACGGCGACATCCATGTTCTTCATGATGCTGGTCAGGTAGACTTCCTTGAACTCGGGTGCGCTGATATACCAGTCGGTGTCCACGCCGATGAGCATGGTGCCGCGCTCCTTGCAGGCAGCGGCGGAGCCAAGGCCGACCGGGCCAGCGACGGGCAAGATGATGTCCGCGCCCTCGTCCATCAAGGACTCGGCGAAGCGGCGGCCGTCATCGGTGGACTCAAAGTTGCCAGTGAACAGCCCCTCGTCCTTGGCGGTGTTCCAGCCGAGCACCTCGACCTTTGTGCCGTGCTTCTGGTTGTAGTACTTGACGCCGGCCTCAAAGCCTTTCATGAAGATGGTGACAGGCGGGATTTTGATACCGCCGAAGGTGCCGACCTTGCCGGTCTTGGTCATGCCAGCGGCGAGGTAGCCGGCGAGGAAGGCGGCTTCATCGGTGGCGAAGGTGAGGCCGAGGACGTTGGGCAGTTCCTTGTCGGAGCCGCAGTCCTTGCCCACCACAGCGCCTGGCCAGCAGTCGGGGTAGGAGTAGTCCACGATGGCGAACTTCTGGTTGGGGTTAGCCATGGCGGCTTTGGCGGTGTCAATGCCGAGGAGGAAGCCGACGGTAACGATGAGGTCGAGCTTCTCATCGAGGAACTGCTGGATGTTCTTGGCATAGTCGGCTTGGACTTGGGATTCGAGGTACTTGCCCTCGGCACCCAGTTTCTCCATGGCGTCTTGGATGCCTTTCCAGGCGGTGGCGTTGAAGGACTTGTCGTCAATGCCGCCCATGTCCGTGACCTGCCCTACACGCACCTTGGCTGTCGGCTTGAGCACGCCGTCTACAGTGATAACGCCGTCAATGAGCGCCTTCTTGATTTCCTCCAGTTCCTTCTTGAGGGACTCGGGCACCTTGGCATCGAACTCATGGAACGGGGCGATGCCCACGCCGTTGTTCTTCAGCGTGCCGACATATGTCCCGCCCTTGAAGGTGTCATAGGCAACCGCCTTGACGGCATCAAAGACGGCGACATCCATGTTCTTCATGATGCTGGTCAGGTAGACTTCCTTGAACTCGGGTGCGCTGATATACCAGTCGGTGTCCACGCCGATGAGCATGGTGCCGCGCTCCTTGCAGGCAGCGGCGGAGCCAAGGCCGACCGGGCCAGCGACGGGCAAGATGATGTCCGCGCCCTCGTCCATCAAGGACTCGGCGAAGCGGCGGCCGTCATCGGTGGACTCAAAGTTGCCAGTGAACAGCCCCTCGTCCTTGGCGGTGTTCCAGCCGAGCACCTCGACCTTTGTGCCGTGCTTCTGGTTGTAGTACTTGACGCCGGCCTCAAAGCCTTTCATGAAGATGGTGACAGGCGGGATTTTGATACCGCCGAAGGTGCCGACCTTGCCGGTCTTGGTCATGCCAGCGGCGAGGTAGCCGGCGAGGAAGGCGGCTTCATCGGTGGCGAAGGTGAGGCCGAGGACGTTGGGCAGTTCCTTGTCGGAGCCGCAGTCCTTGCCCACCACAGCGCCTGGCCAGCAGTCGGGGTAGGAGTAGTCCACGATGGCGAACTTCTGGTTGGGGTTAGCCATGGCGGCTTTGGCGGTGTCAATGCCGAGGAGGAAGCCGACGGTAACGATGAGGTCGAGCTTCTCATCGAGGAACTGCTGGATGTTCTTGGCATAGTCGGCTTGGACTTGGGATTCGAGGTACTTGCCCTCGGCACCCAGTTTCTCCATGGCGTCTTGGATGCCTTTCCAGGCGGTGGCGTTGAAGGACTTGTCGTCAATGCCGCCCATGTCCGTGACCTGCCCTACACGCACCTTCTTCTTAACGCCAAGTCCAGCTTCCATAATGCAGCGGTCTGCATCCTCCTGCATTTTCTTGGCAGCTTCTGCTGGAGTCATAGTGCCAGCGATCACGCCTTGCTGACCAGGACGCGCGCTATCCCAGAAGCAGCGCAGTTCTGGTGCGGCGGGCATGCCACGGCCCTTCTCCAACTGCGCCATCGAACCCTGCAGGATAGGATCCTGTTGGATGATGGGCGACTGAGCCACTTTCTTATGGGAAGGCAGTACCTTGGATTTCTCGAGCCACATCTGCTGCGCATGCTCGCTGGTCATGAACTCGATGAACTTCTTGACTGCCTCGAATTTGGGTGTGCCTGGCTTGACTGCGGCGCTAATCATGTAATACTTGCCGGAGGTCATGGGTGTGGGCCAGAGCCCGGTCTTGGTGATCTTGGGGATGGGAGCGACGCCAAAGTCCACGCCCGCATCCAGGTAGCCGGTCAAGGACCAGTCACCATTGATAATCATGGCTGCCTTGCCCTCTTTGAACAAGGTGTCCATGGTGTTATAGTCGCAACCGGGTGGGACAACCTTGTGCTTGAGGCTGAGGTCAGCCATGAACTGCAGCGCATCCACCATGGCTGGCGTGTTGAGGGTAGGCATATCCGTGGCTTCATCCAGCACCCAGCCACCGAAACCGCCGAGGAACGGAGCAAGCCAGAAGGGTTCCTGGGTGTTGTACGCCAGACCCCACTGCCCAGCCGCCTCATCCGTTAACTGCTTGGCGATTTGGATGAGTTGATCGCTATCTGCCGGTGGGGTGGGCACGAGTTTCTTATTGTAGAGCAGCATGAGGTGGTTGCCGGACGAGTCCGGGATGCCCCACAGGGTGCCCTTCACGACGCCACCTGCCAGCGCACCAGGCACAAAGTTATCCAGGAAAGCCTGGTCGAACATGTCCTTGATGGGTAGCAGGATGCCCATGACGCTGAAGGGACCGGCAAAGTCATTGGGGCAGCGAATGATCTCAGGCGCTTCCCCAGCCAGAGAGGCGGTCTGGAACTGCGTGCGCAATTCCTCATTCCCATAGTTTGTTACTTCGACCACGATATTGGGATTGGCCGCCATGAACTCGTTGACCAGTGGATAAAGGACGGCGTTGCGCTTTGCCTCGTCTTCCTGCTCCCACATGGTGATCGTAACCTTGGGCACTGGCGTTGCCGTCGGTTTGGGCGGCGGAGTTGTAGGCCCAGGTTTGGGCGTTGGTGTAGGCGTAGGCTTGGGTGCGCAGGACGTCAACAACATGGCGAACACCAATACCAACGCTACCATTGTTGAAAACCACTTACGCATCATTTTCTCTCTCCTCCTTTGAGAAAGTTTTTGTGTGTTTCAAAGAACTTGCCTTTCGAAAAGCCGTTCGTGTCTCTTCTCGCTTTTCACCTCCTTCTCTTTCGTGGCAAATCAAATCTATGAGTCTACTTTGAGTCAATCCACGAATCAATATTGCCAGAATGCCTTTTTTCCTTAATTGTCATTCTGGGTGTTTCCCTATTGTCATTCTGAGCGCAGCGAAGAATCCCGTACAACTGAGGCGGGTTCCCTCCAAGTTACGCGAGACCCTTCACTTCGTTCAGGGTGACACAAGGAGCGATTTTGTCATTCTGAGCAGCATTTCCCCCATTGTCATTCTGAGCGCAGCGAAGACTCCACGCCCTATTGCAACGAATGCTGCTCCCACGAAGCGAGATGCTTTGGCTGCGCCTCAGCATGACAGTAGGCTTGCCCACCACAGCCAATATGAACTTTTTAGTGTGCTCTAGATGCGTCGTGCTGATGACGCGCTCCGCACTATTTAGTATAGCGAATTCCTGTTCCTTGTCAATGTAGCGCTTTAACCTTTGACCCCTCCCAGTGTCAAGCCTGAAACAAGCCACTTGGATGAATACAGGAACAATGCCATGGCAGGTATGGCAATCATGATGGAGGCGGCTGCGAACCGCCCTGCCGCCAGCGTAAATTGCCCCGCAAAGGTCCACAAGCCCAACGGCCAGGTGTACATGTTCGCTTTCTGCAGCACCACGCGCGCGACCAAGTACTCGCTCCAGCCGCTCATGAAATTGAACAGGAAGGCGATCGCCAGCGAAGGCGTTGACAGGGGCAAGATGATGCGGTAGAAAGCACCCAGCCGCGAAGTGCCATCAATCAGTGCCGCTTCCTCCAAATCCAGGGGAATCGTGTCAAAGTACCCCTTGAGGATCCAGATGCTGAAGGGCACCGAGGTTACCGAGTAGGCAATCACCAAGCCCAGGTAATTGTTGATGAGCTTGAGCCGAGTCAGCATGATATATAGCGGCAGGAGCAGCATACCTGCCGGGATCATCTGCGTCGTCAGCAGGAAAATCAGCCCCGGGCCTCGTCCTGGAAATCGGAAACGGGAGAAGGCATAGGCTGCCGAGGCGGAAAGGATCACACCAATGGTCGCTGTTGTCAGCGTAATCACCAAACTGTTCCACAACCAGAGGAAGAAATCGGATTTGCGTTTGGTCACCGGATCACCAAAGAGCACCAGCCGGTAGCTGTTCAAGGTCGCGTCCTTCGGGATAATGCGCAAATCCGTGGAAAGCAGACGGTCACCGGGACGGATGGAGATAGTGAAGATGCGCACAACAGGATAGACTGCGATGATACAGGCTCCGATCAAGATCAGATGGATGATCAAGCGTTTGAAAGGGCTATCGCCGTGTGCTCGGTAGAAGAACTTGCGCCAATTCATTGCATGTACTCCTTTCGCGTGATTCCTTGGACCGTTTTTCTACTCATAGGCTGCTTTCAAGCCACCGGTCGCCTTGATGTAGATGAGGCTGAAGAGGAACAGGAAAGCAAAAACCACCAAGGCAAAGGCAGCCGCGAAGCCGTAGCGGTAAAAGTCAAAAGCCGCTTTATACAGGGAAGAGACCAGGATGTCGGTCTTTTCCTGCGGGTTGCCGCCGGTGACGAGGTAGATGACATTGAGGGCATTAAACGTCCACACAGTGCCCAAGATGATGGCCGGTGTAGTTACCGGGCGCAGCAATGGAAGCGTGATGTGGCGGAATTGCTGCCAGCCTGAAGCGCCGTCAATCTCTGCGGCTTCGTAGTACTCCTGCGAGATGCTCTGCAAGCCTCCCAGGATAATGACCATCATGAAAGGAATGCCCAGCCAAATATTGGAAATGCATACTGCCACAAAAGCCCAGAAAGGATCCGTAAGCCAGTTGATGGGTTTCAAGCCGAGGTTGCGCAGCAAGACGTTGAAAAAGCCATAATGGTAGTTGAATTCGTTGCGCAGCGACATGCAGGCAATGGTCTGCGGAATTGCCCACGGGAAGACGAGCAACGTGCGGTACAAACCGCGCAAGCGCATGGGTCGGTTCAGCAGCAGGGCCAGCGCCATGCCACCGGTAACATGGAAGAAGACATTGATGGCGGTCCAGAGGATGCTGCGCAGCAGCACCTCCCAGAAAGTCGCATCGTGAGCCACGACGCCGGTGAACACAGCCTTGAAATTGTTCAAGCCATTCTGCAAGCTGAAGGTGTAGGTGCGCACCGTGGTCATGGACATGTTGGTAAAGGCAAGGTAGACGTTGTACGCGAAGGGGTAGATGATGAGGCCAGTGATGCCGATCAAGGCTGGTGTCAGCAGCAGGTATGCCAAGCCCAGCTTGCTGATGCGCGGGCAGCTCAGCAGCCAATATATGGCGACGTCAACCAGCAGGAGCGCGATGCCGATCCCCACTTTGCGTGTCGTGCTCAATCCTGTAGCAGGCTTGACATAGCGGATGAAAGCGAACACGAACAGCGCAGTCAAAGCGAGCACAACTATGCCAAAGAGCACATTCTTGGGTCGGCGGTGGAATAGCGTATACACTACCACTTCGACGATGGCCAACGCGCCAAGGATCATGAGCAGGAAACGCAGGATGGTGAGCAGTGATGTGGCCATGATCTGGGGAGTGAGGCTAATCATGCGCAGAGCTCCTCCTTTCCTCTATTTGGATAGCTAATGTTACCCCTTGAGCCCCATTTTGGGCAAATGTGCTTCTTTGCATTCTCCGCGGCTTTAATCTGCAGGCTTTTCTCGCCTGGCAAAGACACGGTAGTCTATATCCGGAAATGGGTTATCCAGATCGGCAGTATTGCTCAGGAAATGCTTGTTCATCTCAGTGAATGCCCCTGACTCGGCGATGGAAGCCAGGTGGTGGAAGCGCGCCAAGTGCTGCTGGAAACGGCCGCTGGCATACTCCCTTGCCTGCCCTGTGCTGATCAGGAAGGGCCAATCGCTGCTCTCTAGGAGCAGCAGTTCCCGCGCCGCCTGGTTCAATACCTCCCGCAGTTCGCCTTCTGCTTGCGGGTAGCGCGCCACCAGTTCCTCCATGCGCCATTCCGCATTGTGGATCAGCGGCCACATCCACTCCGTATCAGGGTTAAGCCAGGTCCAATGGCCGCCTCCCTGCCCCCAGGAGCTTTCTGGAAGGGCGATGACTTCATCGGGCGGATAAGCCTCCAGGTAATCGCCGGCGGTCATCAGGGCGACGGTATCGTTTTTCCCCAAGCGCCGCAGCACCTCTTTGAGCCAGGTAACGCCTTCGAACCACCAATGGCCGAATAACTCGGTGTCATAGGCTGAGACGACGATGCCCGGCTTTCCTGTCGCTGCGTAGTAGCGCGTTACTTCCTCTTCCAGGATGTGCACAAAGTGGTCAGCGTGCAGGTGCACCTGGTTCATTGCCGCTTGAGGGTCATAGAGGTCTTTCTGGCCGAGGTCCACCTGTGCCCCGGTGATGCGCCAGTATTGCAATCCGGAGTGGTCGTCTTTGCGGTGGAATTCGCGGTAGAGGAAATCGCCTGGGTAGCCATGCGCCGTAGACCAGACCTGCAGCCCGGTGCGCTCATCGCGGCCGTACACCGCTACGTTCGCGGAATGGACGTAGTAGGGACGCATGGTCGTGCGCTCTTTGGCTTCGGGCCGTTCATCCCCACGCACGACAAGCTTGCGCTTGGGCAGTGCCCCGTATGGGCCGATGGCGTCCCCAGCTACTTTTCCTACGAGCTTTCCGCCGACGATGACGTGCGTATCGGTGAAGAAATAGCCCAGGTTCAGTTCGCTGAGGAACTCTTCCAGGCCGGGCTTGTAGGTGCCATCCTGGACAAAGGCGGGGCGATAACCACATTCCGGCAGCCAGATGCCACGCGGTGCGCGGCCCAGGTGCCGGCGGGTGGTCTCCAAGCCCACTTTCAACTGGGCATAGATGGTGGAATCGCGCTCCATGAGCGGCAGGTAGCCGTGCGTGGCGGCGCTGGTGAGGATGTCCAAGTTCCCTTCGTCCTGTAGCTGTCGGAAGGCAGCCACCAAATTCCTTTTATAGCGTTCGGTGAAGGATTCCAGGATATTTTGGTACCAGTTCAGGTAGAATTCGGCCAAGTAAAGCAGATGAGCATCGCCTTTTTCCCTGTGGCGTTGGATGTCTGCCTCTACCAGAGCCAGCTTTTCCAAGAGATAGAGCTCAAAATGGGCGAGGACATCAGGATCGGATAACTGCTCCAGCAAGATAGGCGTCAAGCCGATGGTCAAGCGGGGCGTGTAACCTTCTTGTTTCAGCTCGAAAAGGGCATTGAGCAGGGGGATATACGTCTCGGCAATCGCTTCATGGAGCATTTCCTCGCCATGAGGCCAGCGGCCCGCCTTGCGCACATAGGGCAAATGGCTGTGCAATACAAAGGTAAAGGCACCTTTCATCTGGAGCCTCCTGCGGTTGTATATGGCTTGAGATGGACGTTCGTCAGTGATATGGACTCCTGTGTCCTCGTTCCCAGCATCTGGGAATGGTCGTTGCTGGTCTTGGCACAATGTATGAGGTTGGTGCGCAAATTGTACACGAGTTCTGGCCTAGTGCAAAATGGACTATTGCTCGGCTGGCGCTCAGCAACTTGTCAGGCATGGCAGGATGTGGTATACTGCGCACTGGCGTTGCCCCTGTAGCTCAGTGGACAGAGCGAGGGCGTCCTAAGCCCTGTCGTCGGGGGTTCGAATCCCTCCAGGGGCGCTTGGCATTTGATGTTGAGCCTTGGTGAAGGAATTCCCACTGCCGGGCCTGCGGCCTTTTTGGGGTGCTGGAGCAATCCGAATTTGGGGCGTCCATGCAAAAGCGATCGTGAGAGAGGAGTGTGGGCATGCCTGTCATTGAACCTGGTCAGATTCTCGAAGCGGATTTTTGGCCCGAACCCGTGCGAGTACTGACCGCCCAGCCGCTGGGCGCGCGGCTGAAGGTCGAAGCAGTGGGTGTCAAGACCCAGCAGTTCTATCCGCGCATCTTTAACGCGGATGATATCCAGCGCATTCGCGTTTCATCCACTGGCTACCGCGATTTTGCTGGCAATGGCGAAGGTGTTTTCCTGGCGCTGGAGGCGCAGCGCATCCGTTTTGCTTACCAGTTTGACCCGCTCTTCGCGGTCAATGTCTCGCAGATTGAGCCCTTGCCCCACCAGATAGATGCTGTCTACCACACCATTTTGCCCACCAACCGCATCCGGTTTCTTTTGGCGGATGACCCTGGTGCGGGCAAGACCATCATGGCAGGCTTGCTCTTGAAGGAATTAAAGTACCGTGGGCTGGTGCAACGCACGCTCATCGTTGTGCCTGGTCACCTCAAGGATCAGTGGCTGCGCGAGATGAGAGATCGCTTTGGCGAGACCTTTACCGTGGTAGACCGCAGCGTGCTCAATGCCACTTGGGGGCGCAGTGTGTGGCAGGAGCAGCCACAGATTATCACCTCCATGGATTTTGCTAAGCAAGAGGATGTGTTGGCAGCTCTGGGGGAGGTGCGCTGGGACCTGGCAATCGTGGATGAAGCGCACAAGATGGCTGCCTACCGCTATGGGGACAAGACCAGCAAGACCGAACGCTACCGCCTGGGTGAGTTGATCTCGCGTGCGGCGCAGTTCTTGCTCTTCCTCACTGCCACGCCGCACCGTGGCGACCCGGAGAACTTTCGCCTGTTTCTCGACCTGCTTGAACCTGGTATGTTCGCCAACACGGCACTATTGCTGGAATCCGTACACAACTGCGACACCCCCCTTTTCCTGCGCCGCCTGAAGGAGGACCTGCACGATTTTCAGGGGCGCCCGCTCTTCCCACCGCGCCATGTCATCACTAAAGGTTACCGCCTGAATGATGAAGAGAAGCGGCTCTATAACGCGGTGACGGACTATGTTGAGAAGTCTTACAACAAAGCCCTTGCTGCTGACAAGCGCAATGTCGCTTTTGCGCTGCTGATCCTGCAACGCCGCATGGCTTCCAGTGTGCGAGCTATCCGCCGTTCCCTGGAACGGCGCAAGGATCGTTTGGAGGAATTGTTACGCCTGGGACAATGGTTAGCCGAGAGAGTGCGCATTGACGAAGACGAAC
>JBMFPM010000037.1:0-10337 GCA_049969135.1 Anaerolineae bacterium | reverse complement strand
TTCAGTTTATTGCGGCCTGCCTCGCCTTCCTTGCTCAATTCCTCCAATGCAGGGATCAGCGGTTGCAACAACTGCAAAATGATGGAGGCTGTGATGTAGGGATAAACGCCCATCGCCATCACCGAGAAATTGGACATGGCTCCGCCGGAGAACATGTCCAATAGCCCTAGCAACTGGTTGGCTTCGAATATGCGACGCAGCCCCTGTGGGTCAATACCAGGTACAGGCACATGCGCCGCTAGACGAAAGACTACCAGGATGACAATAGTAAAGATCAGCCTTCGTCGCAGGTCCGGTAATTTCCAAGCATTTGATATGGCTCGAAGCATCGCTCCTCCATCACATCCTACAGCAATAGCTTATCCCGCCCAAAAGGCAAGGACAAGACATGACTGGCTTACTCCAGCTCCACAACCGTGCCACCTGCCGCTTCGATCTTTTGCTTTGCACTGGCAGAAAACTTGTGCGCTGCCACCGTCAGAGCACAATTGAGCTCGCCCCGGCCTAGGATCTTGACCGGTTCTTTGGCAGACTTGATAATGCCGGCTTTCGCCAGTGCTTCTGGGTCTACGGTACTACCCGGGCCGAATTCTGCCAGGCGGTCCAGGTTGACAATGCTATATTGCACCTTGAAAATATTCGTAAAGCCGCGCTTATGGGGTAGACGCCGCACCAAAGGCAACTGGCCACCTTCGAAGTAGGGCCTGACGCCTCCACCCGTGCGGGCATTCTGCCCCTTAGTCCCACGCCCGGCGGTTTTGCCGTGCCCAGAGGCAGTACCCCGACCAACGCGTTTCTTCTTCTTATTCGCACCCTCAGGGGGTCGCAACTCATGCAACTTCATTCGTCTAACACTCCCTCAATCTCAGCTAAGCTTCGATCTCTTCTACGTGTACTAGGTGGCGCACCTTATCCACCATGCCCCTTATCACAGGGGTATCTTCGTGCTCCACTACATCGCCCAATTGTTTCAGCCCAAGAGCTCGGATGGTGCCCTTTTGCTGCTGGGAATAGCCGATCGCGCTCTTGACATAGGTGACGCGCAACTTCTTGCTGACTCTCTTCTTCCTAGGCATCTGACTTCCTCCAAGGTGCGGTGAGGTCGCTGACCTTCTTGCCTCGCCGTTGCGCTTCGGCTTCAATATCCTTCAACTTCCTCAGCCCATGCCAAGTCGCATATGCTACGTTAATGGCGTTTGAACTACCCAGGGATTTGGTCAGGATGTCTTTGATGCCTGCCGCCTCCAGGACAGCGCGGACGCCGCCACCAGCGATCACTCCAGTACCTGGCGAAGCTGGTTTCAACAAAACCTGCGCCGCACCAAACTTGGATATAATCTCGTGCGGGATCGTCGTCCCAACCAACGGGATTTTGACCATGTTTTTCTTCGCCCGTTCCACGCCCTTGCGGATAGCATCTGGGACTTCACGCGCCTTGCCCAAGCCAACACCTACACTGCCTTGGCCATCACCGACGACGACAAGGGCTCGGAAGCCAAAGTGGCGCCCACCCTTGATCACCTTCGCCACACGATCTATGTGAATGAGCCTTTCCTGCAACAGTTCTTCTGCTGCGGCTTCTTCCACAGTGGCTTCTTCTGCCACTTCGGGCTCTGTGAAGTCATGCTCAAACTCGTCTGTCATCCGTCCCCTTTCTTCACCTTACACGATGTCCAGTCCCACTGCTGCAGCTAAGCCAGCAGAACACGGAATCCGCCATGCTTCCATGCAGCTAGAATTGCAGCCCTCCGGCACGGGCTCCCTCGGCAAGCGCCTTGACCCGTCCGTGGTATTTATATCCACCTCGATCGAAGACTACCTGCTTCACACCCTTTTCCAGGGCACGTTTTGCCAACACCTGGCCCACCAGCTTGGCTTGTTCGGTTTTGTTCAACTCGCCAATCTGCTGGCGAATCTCTGGGTCCAGTGTACAGGCAGAAGCAATGGTATGCCCTATCGTATCATCAATAATCTGCGCATAGATATGCCGCAGACTGCGAAATACGTTCAAGCGCGGCCGCTCCGGCGTACCATGTACTCGCCTACGAATGCGGCCATGTCTTTTCTTGCGCGCTGTTTCTGTATCTCTCTTATCCGCCATTCTCACTCCTTAACCTTTACCGCAGCAAATTGCAGTGAGCACGGGCTATTTTGCCCCTGCTTTGCCCGCCTTGCCGGCTTTTTGCCGGACATACTCGCCAAGGTAACGGATGCCTTTCCCCTTGTAAGGTTCTGGTTTTCGCACTGCTCTGATCTGAGCGGCTACCTCTCCAACCAACTCCTTGTCAATGCCATCCACATGGATAATACGGTTCCCTTGTTCCACCGTGAGCGTGATGCCCTGCGGAGGGGTGTACCGTACCGGGTGCGAGAATCCGACCTGCAATACCAAATCCCGCCCCTGCACCTCGGCACGATAGCCCACACCCACGATCTCTAGAGACTTGCGAAAACCAGTGGATACACCCTCCACCATATTTGCCAACAAGGCACGGGTCAATCCATGCAAAGCTCGCACCTTCGGCTGATCATTGGCGCGAGTTACAACCAATTTGCCGTCTTGTAGCTCGATATTGATTCGTGGATCAAATCCACGAGACAACTCTCCTTTGGGCCCTTTCACGGTGACCGAATGGCCTTGGATGGTCACCTGGACACCCTCCGGCAGAGATATAGGCAAACGACCTATGCGCGACACTCCTCTTCCTCCAAACCTACTCACCCATGATGCGGATCTGCTCCATGGCAAATCCTGTCTGGCGCCTTCTGGCTACCAGACGTAACAGAGCACCTCGCCGCCAAGCCCTAACCGATGCGCCTTCTTGCCGGTCATTACTCCGCGTGGCGTAGAGAGTACAGCGATACCCAAGCCGCTTAGCACCAACGGAATATCCTGGCGCTTGGTGTATACACGCCGACCAGGCTTGCTGATGCGCCGCATACCTGTCAACACAGGTTCATTGTCCTTCGTATATTTGAGTTGGATGCGCAGCATGGGTTGCGGGCGGTCTTTGGTTAAATCATAATGATCAATATAACCCTCCGCCTTGAGCACGCGGGCGATCTCCACCTTCAATTTCGAGGCGGGAATCACAACATAGCGCTTGCGCACAGCCACGGCATTGTTGATCCGCGTCAACATATCGGCAATCGGATCGGTTACGGTCATTCACACTCTCCTACCAAAACTTTGCGTAAATCAGGCTTATTAATACTGCACACTCTTACCAACTGGACTTGATAATTCCAGGTATCATACCACTGGATGCCAGCTCACGGAAGCAAATGCGACAAAGCCTGAAGCGTCGCATGTACCCGCGAGGACGCCCACAGCGCAGGCAACGGTTACGCACACGCGTTGGGTACTTGCGCCTTTTTTCTCGTGCAATCATGGACTTTTTTGCCAATTTCGCTCTCCCTCACGATGCTTTCTACTGCCCGCCTAGCTCTTCCTAAACGGCATGCCCAGCAAACGTAACAGTTCGCGTGCCTCATCATCTGTCTTGGCAGTAGTTACAATAGTGATCTCCATACCACGGACCTTGTCTATCGAATCGTAATGAATCTCTGGCCAGACCAATTGTTCACGGAGCCCCAAGGTATAGCTTCCCCGGCCATCGAACGAATCCGGAGAAACGCCACGAAAATCGCGCACTCGGGGCAGGGCGATATTGAACAAGCGGTCTAGGAAATCATACATCCGCTTGCCCCGCAGCGTAACTTTGACCCCGATGGGATTACCAGCCCGTAACCGGAAGGTGGCAATGGATTTTTTGGCACGGGTGATGATGGGTTTCTGACCAGTGATGAGAGAAATATCCCTGGCAGCAGCGTCGAGGGCTTTGGCATTCTGCAATGCCTCACCCAAACCCACATTCACTACGACCTTGACCAAGCGTGGCACCTGCATTACGTTCTGGTAGCCGAACTCCTTCTGCAGGGCTGGAACTACCTCTTTCATATAGCGTTCTTTCAATCTCGGCATTTCTGGCATTCGCTTGCACTCCTCACGAGCCGACTAATCAATGGTCTGATGACAGCGCTTGCAGACACGGACTTTGCCGCCGGTCTCCAGCACCTGATACCCCACCCGCGTTGCTTTCTGGCAATGCGGGCACACCAGAGCCACATTGGAAATATGGATTGGTGCCTCACGCTCGATAATCCCCACCTGCGTGCGGACATCACCGGTACGCCGCTGATGCTTCTTCACCAGGTTAATGCCAGAGACAATCACGCGGGTGCGATTGGGGTCCATCGCCACGTGTCGCTGGCCCTTCTTTGCCCGGCCGCGCAGCACCGCACGGCCTGGGATCACGCGGTGCACGGTCCCCCGCAAGCCTTTATCATCCCCAGCAATCACTTCAACAGTATCACCTTTGCGAATTTTCATTCTCATTCACCTCAAACAAGTCCCGGACCAATGAATAATCTGACCTGCAGACTATAAAACCTCTGGTGACAGGGAAACGATCTTCATGAATCCCTTTTCACGCAGTTCTCTGGCAACCGGGCCAAAAATGCGCGTCCCTTTAGGATTGCGCTCTTTATCGAGAATCACAGCCGCATTCTCATCAAACCGGATATAAGAACCATCCGGGCGCCCATATTCCTTGGCAGTGCGCACGACTACGGCATAGACGACCTCTCCCTTCTTCACCGCGCTATTGGGTGTAGCCACCTTTACAGATGCTACAATGATATCGCCTACCTGTGCGTAGCGCTTGCGCGTGCCTCCTAGCACTTTGATGCACATGATTTCTCGCGCCCCAGTATTATCGGCAACCTTCAATCTGGTAAACGTTTGGATCATTGTGCACGCTCCAAAATTTCTACTACGACCCAGCGCTTTTCCTTGCTCAGTGGTCTGCTCTCTTCGATGCGTACCAGGTCACCGGTGTGGCTAGCATTATTCTCATCATGCGCCTTGTAACGCTTCACCTGCCTGAGCGTTTTGCCATAGAGGCGGTGCCGTTTGATCGTTTCCACGGCAACAACGACCGTCTTATCCATCTTGTCGCTCACTACGCGCCCGATCATGCTTCTCCGTCGCTCCCTCATTTATGCTCTCCCTCCGCCTGTAACTGACGCTCGCGCAGAATGGTGCGGATACGGGCAATATCGCGCCGCACGATGCGAATACGGCTCGTATTTTCAAGCTGCTTCGTGGCATGGCGGAAACGCAAATTAAACAGTTCTTGATATGCTTCGCGCAGCTTTTGATTCAATTCGGCATCTGTCATCGCTCGTAAATCCTTCGCAGAGATCACGATGACTCACCTCCCATAGTTAGGTCCTCACGGCTAACAAACTGCGTGCGGATGGGAAGTTTGTTCGCAGCCAGGCGAAAGGCTTCTCGAGCAACCTCTTCCCGTACACCAGCGATCTCAAACAGGATACGGCCAGGTTTGACCACGGCAACCCAATGGGACAGAGCACCTTTGCCACCACCCATACGGGTCTCGGCCGGCTTGGCTGTTACGGGCTTGTCAGGGAAGACACGGATCCACAGCTTGCCGCCGCGACGGACAAAGCGCACGATAGCTCGCCGTGCTGCTTCCAATTGGCGGCTGGTGATCCAATGTGGTTCCAACGCCTGCAAGCCATATTCGCCAAAGGCTACTGTATTCCCTCGTGTTGCCCGACCTTTCATGCGGCCACGTTGTGCTTTGCGATATTTCACTCTCTTGGGCATCAACATAGTGAACTCTCCTAAACTAAAGTGACGGCCTGGTGGGAGCCCTTAAGCTTCAGCAACAAGGGCTGGTACCTCCGCCTCTTCCTTACCTTCGGGCAGCAAATCCCCACGATACACCCAAACCTTGACTCCAATACGCCCCAGCACCGTCAGGGCTTCGCGACAAGCATAATCAATATCTGCGCGCAGTGTTTGTAACGGAACACGGCCCTCGCGCACCCATTCGCTGCGGGCCATTTCGGCACCGGCCAATCGCCCAGAGCAAAGGATCTTGATACCCTTGGCCCCTGCCCGCATAGCACGCATCACGGCCTGTTTCATCGCGCGCTTATGGGAAACGCGTTTTTCCAACTGCTCGACAATACTATCTGCGATTAGTGCAGCTTCCAGCTCTGGATGCTCAATTTCAGAGACTTCCACCCAGACCTTCTTCTTTGTCAATTCCTCTAATTGATCACGCAAAGTGGCTATATTTTGTCCCTTGCGTCCGATGACTACGCCCGGCTTGGCAGAATGAATAGTTACACGGATTTGCTTGGGATAACGCTCGATCTCAATTTTCGAGATCGCGGCTTGGCCCAGGGTCTCATGAATCATGCGTCGAATTGCCAGATCTTCATGGAGCAAATCTCCATAGCGTCTGCCTTCTGCATACCAGCGAGCGTACCAGTCTTTGTTGTAGCCAAGTCTAAAGCCTAACGGGTGTACCTTTCGCCCCACCAATGCCTCCTTGATCCAATTCGCATTTCACCAGACATTACCTTACCGCCTGTTCCACACCACCCAAGACTACCGTAATGTGTGTGCTCCGTTTCAAAATCGGCTTAAAACGGCCCCGTGCGCCAAAGCGTCCTCTTTTATAAGTAGGTCCTTCATCAGCATAGATCTCTGCAACATACAATTCCCGCGGTGAAAGGCCATAGGTTTCTTCCGCATTGGCTGCAGCCGATTTAATCACCTTTGCCACAGGGCGCGCTGCCGCCTTGGTGGAATATCTCAACAGCGTCAATGCCTCATCCACCGGCTTGCCACGCACCATGTCTACTACCAATTTTACTTTTTGCGGCGACATACGGATATATTTCGCCACAGCTCTCACTTGAAGGTCCATCCCCAATTCTCCCTCAACAATGCTCGCCACTATGGATTGACAACCAGAGCAAGCGCAGCGTCTTTCGCCTTATGCTCCGGCCTTTTTCTCTTTCGCCGTATGCCCACGGAAATAGCGGGTAGGAGCAAATTCGCCCAGTTTATGCCCTACCATGTTCTCAGTAATGTAAATGGGCACATGGCGCCTTCCATCGTGCACGGCAATGGTATGCCCAACCATTTGCGGGAAAATGGTCGAAGCCCGCGACCAGGTCTTGATCACGCGTTTTTCCCCGGTGCGGTTCATTTCTTCAATCTTCCGCAACAATTTTGGGTCTACGTAAGGTCCCTTTTTGAGCGATCTGGACATATCTCAGACTCCTCACCTCACATACAAATAGTCAGCCATCGCGGCACGATTTCTAGTGTTTCTTCTGCCGGCGACGGACAATCATCTTATCCGTCTGCTTGCGACGGCGAGTTTTCGCGCCCAGCGTAGGCTTGCCCCATGGGCTCTTCGGTGAAGGCAAACCAATAGGGGCTTTGCCTTCTCCGCCACCATGAGGGTGGTCCCGGGGCGTCATCGCCGAACCGCGCACAGAGGGGCGAATGCCCAACCAACGAGAGCGGCCTGCTTTGCCCAGCTTGATATTCCCGTGCTCTGTATTCCCAACCTGGCCAATGGTAGCCATACAGCGGATAGAAATCAGCCGCACTTCACCAGAAGGCATGCGTACTTGAGCGTAATCGCCTTCCTTTGCCAGCAACTGCGCCGATGCGCCGGCTGCACGTGCCAGCTGCCCACCCCGACCTGGCTGCAGTTCAATGTTGTGGATCAATGTGCCCAACGGGATTTTCTCGATGGGTAGCGCATTGCCAGGACGAATTTCTGCGGATGGCCCAGACATCAAGACATCCCCCACTTTCACTTCCAGTGGGGCAATGATGTAGCGCTTTTCGCCATCTGCATAAGTGAGCAGAGCAATGCGCGCGGAACGGTTCGGATCATACTGAATGGATTCCACCCTCGCCGGGATGCCGAACTTATCCCGCTTAAAATCAATGATCCGATATTGACGCTTGTGTCCGCCACCACGATGGCGTACCGTAACAACGCCACGCACATTGCGCCCCGCCTTTTTGCGCAGCGGAACCAGCAGCGATTCTTCCGGTTCTGTAGAAGTAATCTCTTCAAAACTATAGCCGGTCATTCCCCGCCGACCGGGCGTAGTGGGTTTATAAGTCTTTATTGCCATAGCACGCTATTCCTCAACACTCGTCTTTGCTTACACGCCTTCGAAGAACTGGATAGTCTGACCTGGAGCCAAGGTCACAATAGCCTTTTTCCAATCCTTCGTGCGCCCGATAATCCTACCCCAGCGGCGCTGTTTGCCACGAACGTTGATAACATTCACATCCAGGACCTGCACATTGAAAATCTGCTCCACCGCGTCTTTAATCTGCTGCTTATTGGCATGAACATCCACCTCAAAGGTATAACGATGGAGGTACTCCGATTGCTTCCCTGATTTTTCAGTTACAATGGGACGTTTGAGAACTTGATAAATGTCCATCTGGCTCCAACTCTCCTTATCGCCTCTGCCTGTATCAGCCTAAGTGCTGCTCAATGAGCTTCAAAGCTTTTACCGGCAGGATCAAGGTATCATAAGTCAAAAGGTCTATCACATTCAGACAGCTAGCATGCAATGTTTTCACATCAGGAATGTTGCGTGCAGATTTTTCGATGTTTTCATCTCGTTCGGGCAATAGGATCAGCGCACTGGAATCAACCTGCAAATTATCCAGCAGGGCCAGCATATTTTTGGTGCTGGGCGATTCCATAGCAAGATCATCCAACAGGATGATGCTGTTCTCTGCTGCTTTGGCTGAAAGAGCAGACTTGAGGGCCAGCCGGCGCATTTTGCGCGGCATGCGCATACGATAAGAGCGCGGATGCGGCCCGAACACAACGCCACCACCCTTCCAATGCGGGGCACGGATACTCCCCTGCCTGGCGCGGCCGGTATGCTTCTGCCGCCATGGCTTTCTGCCACCACCGCTGACCTCTCCTCGGGTCTTGGTATCCACAGTGCCCAAACGTGCATTGGCTAGCTGCCGCAGCATTGCCTGATGCATCACCGCTTGATGCGGCTCTAGACCAAAAATGTCATCGCGTAATTCGATTTGACTGACCGTCTCACCGGCCATATTGCGCACACTGACTTGCATTTCGTGTCTCCTCAAAGACGGATGTCCGGACAAACTGCCGTGGGCTACTGTTTGATGGCCTTTCTGATAAATAACAGGCCCTTGGGCGCACCCGGCACTCCGCCCTCTACCGCCAGCATATTGCGCTCCGGGTCAACCATCACCACGCGCAAATTCTGCACGGTAACTCGCGCGTTGCCCATGTGCCCTGCCATGCGGCGGCCTTTCTCAACCCAGCCAGGCGTATTGCTGGCACCAATGGCCCCGGGATGACGCTGCCGATCGGATTGTCCGCGCGTCGCGGGCCCACCTTTAAACCCATGACGTTTCATCACGCCGGCAAAGCCCCGGCCTTTCGAGATGCCTATCACATCCACTCGCTCACCCACCTTGAACAGGCTGACATCTAAAACCTGGCCGACCCGATAACGAGAAATGTCATCGGTACGCAGTTCACGCAAATGCCGCAACGGCGGCAGGTTCTTCAGGTGACCGCGGCTGGGTGCGTTCAATCTCTTGGCCGTGCCAAAGCCGAGTTGAATGGCATTGTAGCCATCCTTTTCCACGGTTTTGATTTGCGTGACATAGCATGGGCCGGCCTCGATCACGGTTACGGGCACAACCTCGCCACGCTCATCAAATATGCGGCTCATGCCGATTTTCCGTCCTAATAATCCTTCTCTTGTTGCCATCTTCACTCCACAAATTCGAAACTCGTCCACCGTTTTGGCGATATCAGGGCAAGAGCGCTTTAGGCGCACGCCCATCATTTACGAGCTTAGGTTCCTTTGTCGCAGATCCGAGATCTGTCTACAGCTAAATCAGGCTTTCGGCTAGATCTTGATCTCGATGTCCACACCAGCCGGCAGGTTGAGCTTCATCAAAGTCTCAATGGTCTTGGGATTCGGCTCGAGCACATCAATCAGACGCCGATGGGTGCGGATCTCGAACTGCTCGCGCGAGTCCTTATCAATGAACGTCGAGCGCATCACACAGAATTTTTCGATCTTTGTGGGCAAAGGCACTGGGCCAACCACCGCTGCCCCTGTTTGCTCTGCCGTCTCCACAATACGCCGTGCTGATTGATCCAAAAGCCGATGATCGTATGCTTTGAGCTTGATCCTGATTCGCTGTCTCTTGACCATAAAACCTCCATAGTGATGAGTGATGAGTGATCAGTGATGAGTGATGAAGGTTTACATCCTTACTTGTCACTCGTCACTCGTCACTTCTCACTCCTCACTCCTCACTTTTCATTCCAAAATCTTGGTTACTACGCCGGCGCCAACGGTGCGCCCACCCTCACGGATGGCAAAGCGCGACCCCGCCTCCAGCGCCACCG
>JBMFPM010000036.1:0-10439 GCA_049969135.1 Anaerolineae bacterium | reverse complement strand
GCGGAAGACGTTGCCCATCGGACCGGAGGCGGAGATAATGACTCCGTGTTTCCATAGGGCCCATTTGATGCGGTTGATGTCCGCCTTGGGCACGGGTTGCTTCGTCTTCTGATCCAGCACCAGTTCCACACCGCCCATCAACCCTTTGAAACGCGCCTCACCCACATACTTGGCCATGCGCATGTTTAGGAATCCTTCGCGGAAGCGCTGGCCCATCGCGGCAGCATTCTCCCAGAGTTTCTCTCTAAGTAAAACGCGCAGGGCTGCCAATCCGGCGGCCGCTGCCAGGGCATTGCCAGAGTGCGTGGGAGTGGTGCCGGTGAAGAACTTTTTTGCCATTTCATCGCTCATCATCACTACGCCAGATGGGATGCCGCCGCCCACGTTTTTCGAGAGGACTAGCACATCTGGGATAACATTGCGATGCTGGAAAGCAAAGAACTTGCCTGTGCGCCCAAAGGCAGTTTGAATCTCATCGAGCATCAGCAATAGCCCGTGTTTGGTGCAGATTTCCCGCACGCGTGGCAGCCAGTCATCAGGCGGGATGATGCCACCACGGCCCTGCACTGGTTCGACCAACACAGCACCGATGGAGCCCTCTGAGACCGTGCTGATGGCCTGATCAAGCACGATGTTCTCGATCTCCTGAGCGCAGCGCAAATCACAGGCTGGGTAGGAGAGATTGAAGGGGCAGCGGTAGCAATAAGCATGAGGAGCACGCAGGAAACCGGGCGCCAAGGGGCCAAATCCTTTCTTGTAGGACGTAGCCCCAGTGGCAGCCAATGCCCATCCCGTCAGCCCATGAAAAGCATTCTTGAGCACGATAATCTCGTATTTGCCGGTGTACTGACGTGCCAGCTTCACTGCTGTGTCAATGGATTCGGAGCCGCCGTTGGTGAAGTAGCACTTGGTCAGATTGGGTGGGGTGATCTCGACCAGTGTTTCCGCCAGAGTGATCAGTGGCTCTGTCGTTTGCAGGATGGAAACCTGCATCACCTTCTCAACCTGCTCCTTGACAGCAGCAATGACTTCTGGATGGCAGTGGCCTACATTGACGGCAAAGAGGCCGGAGGAGCAGTCAATGTACTCTCGGCCGTCAGGGTCCCAGACTACCGCGCCTTTGGCGTGGTCCACCACAGTGGGCTCTGCTTCGCTTGCCCAAGCGCGCACAATACACTTGGCATCTCGTTCTCTGAATTCATCGGATTTCAGCATTGTTCACCTCTCATGTGCAGTAAAATTTGAGGGCAATTATACCCTCTCTTTTGCTCATGTCAAACAAAGAACTCATCGCTGGGGTACTTCTTGCAAGGCTTGCTCCACCGTAGCCTCTTCATGGATGAGACGCACCAACGCTCTGGTCATAGCTGCTGGGTCAGGGTGTTGCCACACATTGCGCCCGCAGAACACGCCGGCGCCCCCGCCTTGCAGTACCTCAAGGGCTGCCTGCAACGTATCGCGCACGGCTTCGGTGCGAGCGCCGCCAGCAGTCAGGACAGGCACAGGGCAAACGGAGGTAATACGTCGGAAAGCGTCTGGCGAACCGGGGTAGTGCGTCTTGATGAAATCAGCGCCGTACTCGGCCGCAATCCGGGCGGCAGTCGCCAGCGCCTCTGCATCAAACCATTTGGAGCGTGGAGGTAAGGCTTCGGCTGCCAGGGGTACGCCCCAGCGATCGCATTCGGCTGCCACACGTGCGGTCGTTTGGATGGAATCAACTTCTACAGGGATGCCGAACCAGGTCATGACAATGACGCCGCTTGCGCCGATACGCAGTGCGTCCTCGACGGTGTACAATTGTACCCAGCGGGTGTTCGATCCCCATTCCTCGGAAAAGAGGGTCGTTCCCCCATCCAGGCGCACAATCACTGCTACCTTTCCTTCCAGGAGTGGGCGGAAGTGTTTGGCGATGCCATAGGTAGTCATGATGGCATCTGCTCCGCCCTCAATAACCGCAGATAATGTCCTCTCAGGTTTCTCCCAGCCCGGAGCAAGGCCTAACGCCATGGTGTGGTCAATGGGCACAATCACAGCGTGGCCATCGCTGCGGAAAATATGCCGTAAACGTGAGTTCATGCGATCTCCTTTGTGTTGTGCTCCTACGCCGCATGACTGAAGACAGCAAGCAGGGGCACTTCCAGCGCGGCTAACCCATCAGCGACCCCAGCGTCGCTGGATTGATGTGGACTGCGAAAAGTATAGCCGAAAAATAGGGATTGTCAAATTTCCTGTTTCTCTGCGCTCTCAGCGGTAAGAGCCTCGATAGCTGCCTCGCTTGCGAAGGATGCCGCTCTGTGCTATAATCCAAGCACGTGGGATGGGCTTGCGCCGCTGGCGCACCGCGATTAGAAAGGAGGATATGCTATGAGCAATGTACAGGAAAATCCCGCTTCGGCTGACCTGGCACGCATTATTGAATCAGCCAAGAGGCTGGGTGTGGAGATGGATGAGGAAGAGGCGATACAATGGCTCACAGCCATGGCTGCCTGGAAGCCAAGCGATGAGATCGTGGTGGACACGCGCAGCGGCGTCTTTGGCCATAGCGTCGTGATGCTCGACTTTAGCCCTGAGGAACTGGCATACTTCCGAGAAATTGGCCGCCTGGTGGAATTCAAAGACCAGCCAGGCGTGGTAGAAACGGCGCTGGCGCTATCTGGGTCTGCGGCGCAATCCAAAATCCAGACTTATCCGGGGGATTGCGATTACTTTGAACGCGTCAACATCAAAGCCGGGTCCCGTGAGGAAGCGTGCCGCATCCTAGCCAATTTGATGCGCGAAAAAGCGCTCTCCACAGCTAAGGGGCCGACCTACCAACTGATTGAGGTCAAGTTTGGTTCTTACCCCGAAGATGTGGTCAAGGAGGGGCGGCTGATGAAGACAGGTACGCCGATTGCCTGGTCGGCGGAGGAGATCCGCGCTGGGCAGATTGAAGCTGCTTATCCAGACGGCAAGCCAGCTATAATCCGCTGGGAGGATGTGGCGATGGATCCAGGCTGGTGCAAACTGGATTGGGTTGTGGCTGACCCCACGCGTAGCAGGCTAGCCAATGCCAGCAATATGTTGGATGTCACGTGGGAGGCGCCCGATGGCGAAATCACGCCGCTGGACGGCTACCTCGATCCCTATTTTCAAGAAGTGTACCTGGAAGCCGAGTCCATCCCCCTCTTTGCCAAGCTCGCGCACCATGTGTCTGCGGATGCTTTGGATGATTATGTCGCTGCCCTGGAGAGAGAAGTCAAAAAGTACCTGACGAAAGATGTCAACTATGGCAAAGCAGCCAAGCGCATGTACAACATCTTTCGCCTGACCGGACGGTACTATGAAGCTGCTTTCCTGCGCGAGTTGTTCGATGAGCCGGCAACAGTGCTCTATCAGGTGTGGTCACTCATTCGCACTCTGGATGAGGCTGTCCAGCCGGGCTCGAGCATTTCTATGGATGATGTCCTTGCCCAAGCCGATCAGTTGATCCTGGCAGTGGTTGATGCGCTAGAGGGTGCTGAGGAAACGGAGATCGTGCGCTATTTGCTGCGGCTGCGGGACAGCCTGACACGGCAGAAGAGCGGGCAGAAGTTAAGGCCCGAAGCAGAGGCGGCGCGTGCCGAAGTGATCAATTTGGTCAACAACTTTTTCTATGAAAAGTTGACCGCAGTGCCGGAGATTAAGGATTACATCGAGCACATACAGGCATAAGCCTAGTTCGTGTGAACCTAGAGCACTAAAGTGCTTACTCCCAACAGGTCAGACGCACAGTTCGTAGGGTACATGGTGCCATTCCACTGGCTGTAAATGCGCGGATTGTGGTTCCTGTAGAAACTGTGTTGTCTGCTTAGGCTGGACCACAGTCCACCCGTTGCCTATGCACAGATGCAGTCCGCGCACAGCATGAGATTGCTCAGAAGCATAGTTCGTAACGCACGTGATACCGTTCTGCGACACGTGCCACACGATTGGCAAGCGCGGTGGCATAGCCATGCCGATCCTGCCAGATGAGGCGGTAGGTATCCACTACCTCAGGATAGTGCTTTTCCAGTATTGGCTGCAATCGTCCCCATGAGGCGCTTGTCAAATTCAGCGTATCCACCAGGATACGCGAGACGCCGGTTTGAGCCACAGCAGCAAAGAAGGCATTGATCGCTTCTTCGCTGTCTGAAAAGACGGGCAATGCCGGGCCAAAGAACGCCCAGGTGGAGATGCCTGCATCATGTAGACGTGCTAGCGCTTCGATGCGCTGCGGAATGGGCGAAGCACGGGGCTCTAGGACACGCCGCACCGAGTCGTCCAGGGTCGTGATAGTAAATGCCACTTCTACGTCCTTCATCTCGCGTAATATGTCCAGATCGCGTAAGACAAGGGCGCTCTTCGTCAGCACGGTGGTGGGGAAATCTGGGTAGATGACCAAGGCTTGCAAGCATTGGCGGCTCAGTTGGTATTGGCGTTCCAAGGGCTGGTAGGCGTCCGTTACTGTGCCCAGGCTGACAGTACCCGGCTTGGCGCGCTTCAATTGCTTCGCCAACACCTGCGGCGCATTGACGCGCACATCTACAAATTGCCCCCATTCCTCACGGTGGCCTGTGAAACGCTTCATGAACACGGCGTAGCAATAGGCGCAGCCATGCTGGCATCCTACATACGGGTTGAGGGCATAGTCCACCCCGCCGATGCCCGAGCGGGTAAGGGCTGATTTGCAGGTGATTTCGCGGACAATCATGTCTAGCATGTTAGGTGCAGCGCAGCGGCTGCCCGTTCTGATTTCGCCAGTTCGTTGTAGCGCTTGCATGCTGCTGCCGTACGCTCCACCTCCGCTCGGATACCATGGGCCGCTAAATAGTCCAGCACCTCCTGAGGCACCTGCATCAGCCCCACATTGCCGGTGCCGATAACCAGGACCTGTGGCTGTGCCTCGATAACCTCTGTCAGATCTTCCTGGTGCAGGTTATGGCCCTCCTTGCGCCACCATCCTGGGCGCACCCCATCCGGCAGGATGATCACGTCAGAGGTATATGCCTTGCCGTCTATAGTGATTCTGCCAAATGAGTATGATTCGATATGAGGCATGGGCAAGCCTCCTTCTCCCAATTTCTTTTTCAGCCTAGCTAAGCGGGCTTTCAATGCCTGCGGCGAACAGGTACCTTTCGCGGGCAAGTTACCCAATGCCAACGCCTCGCTGACGAGCTTGGCGGCGGTCGCGTAATCGCGTTGCTGGTGCTCGTAGTACTTGGCTAGCTCTACATACGCTTCTACTTTGTTCTTCTCCTGCAATGCGTGCCAGATATGCACCGCCCGCTCTGCTTGTCCGCTGCGCTTGTATAAGAAGGACAAGCGACGTAGAGCCTGTTCTTGAACATCAGGGGGCAAGCGCTTCTGCAGGGCTTTTTCATAAGCGCATTGCGCGGCGTGGCGCTCTCCCAAGGATTCAAAGACCATGCCCAGACTGTACAAGTCTATGGCATGTTCCGCTTCCTGTCCGAAAGGATCGCGTAACATGGCATCCGCCTTGGCGGTGAGAGCAACCAAGGAGAGGATATCCAGGGCATTGTGCAAGAAAACTTGGCGTAGTGGCTGGACTTCGCCATAGCGCAAATAGTCAAAGTACAATTGGGGCACCAGCCAGCCGGGGACATCATCCTCACGTGCTACGCCCAGTACACCCGTCTCCAACGAGGATAGGGCACACGACCGTAGCCTTTGCCGCCATAGCCGCCGCGCAGGGTACAGCAAATCCAAATGCGGTGCTTGGGCGAGGGGCATCTCCTGGCGTGCGCACGTGAACCGTGCTTGCAGGATGGGCAGGTCAAAGTTGCGCCCGTTGAAACTCACCCACCAGGCAAAGTTCTGCATGTGCTGGTAGAGGAGGTAGAGCAGTGCCCCTTCTTCATGGAAATCGCGCATAAAGTATTGGCGCAGGCAGAATTCATCCCCTTCAAAAGTGCCAAAGCCTACCATGAAGGCATACATCCCGGCACCGATGCCTAGCCCCGTCGTTTCAATGTCAAAGAAAATGGCTGAGGCGAAATCCTGATCCGACACACGCTTGTCACCGGCTAGGTGGGCTAGGTAAGGTGAAGGACATTCGCGCGCGGGGAGCACTGCCAGTGGGTAGCCCCCGTGCGTGTACTCCAGGTGGTAGCGTGTTTCTACCACAAAGCAGCGCCCATAGGGCGTTTCCACGACTTGCCCAGGTACTACTTCCTCGAGGGATGTAATGGGCTTGCTGGGAGGTACCCTCGTGGCGGAGCGCAAGCCAATAGCGCCAAGCTGGACTCCCAACTGGCGCAATTCCTCGGTGAGTCCAGGGGCTTTTCTGTTAAGGCTTTTATCTATGGAGAATTCATCCATGGGAAAACACACCCCATATGGGTCTACAAAATTGTAGTCGAGATGTACGCATATGCAAAGGGTGGCAGCAGCGGCCATTCTGCGCAGTATTCAATAAACTGTATCATCAGGGGATGCACTGGAAGCCTTGCTCGGCGAAGGTGGCGCTCAGCAGTATCTATCATATACGCTCATTGTTCCCACGCCTCAACCAAATAACGGTCGTGCTGTGAAGAGACATCTCGTTTCCCAGAGTGGAAACGGCCGGCCACAGCGATAGCACGCTGCCGCCGTATTTCAGCGTTGCCTGCAGGCATGGCTGCATCTATGCTCTCTCGGATCCACTGGGCCAAGGATACGCCCCGCTCAGCCGCCAGGGCTTTCAGGCGACGCATCTGCTCTTCAGTGAGTTGTATCTGTGTGCGGATCATTTGCGCCCCATCATAATAACGTTCTTGTCTACATGATAACATTGACGTCATCATAGTCAACTGCTTTGCAAGGTTATGCTTGTCGCGCGATACGCGTATGTGTGAAAAGGAGTTAGCTCAGTTCCCCGCCAGGAATGCTCAAAGCGGCTGCCAGCGAATCCCCCTCGTGTACCACGTAGCTGGCGATGCCACTCTGCTGCAATGCCGCGCGCACTCCTTGCACGTTGCCCGGACGGCCGAAGGAGGCCGTGTCCAGCACAATCCCCATGCCGCGAATGCCTCGGCGGCGCAGATCGCGCAGGCTGTCCACCCATTGGGTGTCGTCGGAAGGGGTGATGATGATGATGGAGGTATTGCGTCCTAGCCCTTTGCCTTCGGCAGCGAGGATTTGCGCCATGGGGATCGTGCCCAGTGCACGGATCACAGCCAGTGTCTCCATAATCTTGGTCAACTGGCGCTCGCCACGGTCCGCTGCCAGCGCTTCGCGCCTCTGACCGTAGGCAATGAGGCCTACTGCCCGGTTGCGCGACAGAAGGTGCCTGGCTAGCGAAGCAGCGATGCTCACCACGTATTCCTCGGTGGAGGGCGGTAGGGTGGGGCGACTGGGCCATAGAGGAGGCAGTTCATCTGCTTCTTTTTTGGTCAGGCGCTCCGCCTGCACTGCTCCCTGCATATCCAGGAACAACCATACGTCCCCGGTAGGGTCCAGTTCGAATTCTTTCACCATCAACCGCCCGGTGCGGGCAGTGGATGGCCAGTGGATGCGGTTGAAGCTATCACCGGGAAAGTAATCCCGGATGCTGCTCACGTTGGTAGTGATATAATGAGTACGACGGCGCATGGCCCCTCCACCGGGAAGCTCCCCACTGGGCAGGACAAAGTAGGGCAAATCCACAGTCAAAGGATAGACGACGACCGATGAGCTGGCCGGGATATGCTTCCGGCGTTCGAACAAGCCAAAGGGATCGCTGCTGATAACGGAGATAGGGCCCAGGGTGAACCGTCCCCGTTGTTGGCATATCGTGCGCACTGCCCAACCGCGCGTCTCGTGTGCACCGAGCGCAGTGACCACCCAACTGGCGCGGTGGCCCGGCAGGTTGGAGTGGTCGCGTACTTCGACCCACAGCTTGGGCAGGATGCCTTTGTTGCGCACCAGAAAGCGTTCCTCAACCGCTTCGCCAACTTGGCTACGCATCGAACGCGTCTGGCGCACAATCTGCAGGTTGCTCACATTCATCTGCGACCAGAAGTAGGATACAACCAGCAGCGCTGTGAGCAAATAGGTGAGGTTGAAGAAAAGCGCTTGGCCAGTGGCAAGTGCTTCGCTCAGCGCCACGACAAGCAGAATGGACACGATGATCCAATTGCGCCTCATAGGGCTTTGCCTACTGTGCCTTAGGATGCTTTTGGACCGGGAGAGGCGGGGACGCGCACCCTAGCTCCTGGCACAGGCACGGAATGCAGGAGCTCCTCGATGATGGCGCGTTGGTCCACATTCTTGATGCGCGACGCCGGACTGATAATCAAGCGGTGGGCTAATGTTGGCTCAGCGAGGGCCTTAATGTCATCCGGAGTGGCATAATCCCGCCCATCCAGCACAGCCCTGGCTTGGGCGGTTTTGAACAGCGCCAACGAACCGCGCGGGCTAGCGCCGAGATAGACATCTGGGTGCTTGCGGGTAGCGTTGACCAGCTCGACAATATACTCCTTAACCAGGGAGTCCACATAGACTTTCTTCACTTCTTCCTGTGCTTCCAGCAATTCTTCTGCCGTGATGACCTGGTCTATCTCCTCAATGGGGTGACGATATTGCTGTGCCTCCAAGATGGTGATTTCATCGGCTGGCGCGGGGTGCCCAAGGCTCACGCGCATCAGGAAGCGGTCGAGTTGTGCCTCCGGCAAGGGGAAGGTGCCTTCGTATTCGATGGGGTTCTGCGTCGCAATGACCAGGAATGGCCGGGGGGTGGGGTAAGTGATGCCATCTACGGTAACTTGGCGTTCTTCCATTGCTTCCAGCAGCGCCGATTGTGTCTTGGGAGTGGCACGGTTGATCTCGTCGGTGAGCACAATTTGCGAAAGAACCGGCCCGGGGCGGAATTCGAACTGGCGCGTCTTCTGGTTAAAGACCGAAACGCCAGTTACATCGCTGGGCAACAAGTCAGGTGTGAACTGGATGCGTTTGAAAGTACAGCCAATGGATTTGGCAATGGACTTGGCGAGCATTGTCTTGCCCACGCCGGGTACGTCTTCAATGAGCAAATGGCCTTGGCAGAGCAGACAGATCACGGTCAACTCAATGACCTCGTGCTTGCCGACAATGACCTTTTCTACGTTGTCCATCACTTTGCGCGCGGTAGCCTGTGCCTGATTCATCAGCCCTCCTGTGTTATGTAGGATACTACGCTTGGGGAGAAATGTCAAAATATAGGGGCAAGGCATTCCTCAGCATGCGTCGCAATGGGTCGGCGCCTCTGTTGTATGGGCATTGCGCATGGCTGGGGTGAGCGCATGGCATGCCTTGCCCCTACGTGGCTCTCGGATATTCGCTTACGCTTGTTGCTAAAGGGTAACCCTAATGAGGGTGTTGAAAAGTCCTCCCAGTGTCACGCTGAACGAAGTGAAGCGTCTCGCAGTACTTGGGAAGGTACGGCTCAAGTTACGCGAGACCCTTGTATATTGTGATTTGCACCCTAACACTCGAATAGCGGGGATTGTGAAAAATGAGTACACTTCGCTCTGCTCAGGGTGACAAGATTTTCAACACTCTCACCCTAGTGAGGCATTTTGTGGTATAATAAAAATTGAGTTCAGCCTGCGATCTGGATGGTATGCGTAATCTTTGGCGTAACACTACGGCGGGGGTTGCATCTATAAATTTTCAGTTACAGTGTTGGATTTGTGTAGGAACGGGGAGGCTAGGCCACAAGAGGCGTAAGTATGATAATCTACGCTGAACGAGATTCGCTCCTTGACCAGTTACGTTCGCTTTCTCCTGGCTCGCTGGATTTTGTGCTCCTTATCAGTGGAGCATTGCCACGGATGAACTTGGATGACTGGCGGCCGTATTTTGAGGAGGCTATTCGGGTTCTGGCAGAAGGTGGCTTGTTGTTTGTGCAAGGCATACCGAGTAAGCTTCCTGAACTGGGTATTTATTTAGATAGGCGATTGCAGTTCAAGTATTGGATTGCAGTAGAATCGGTTGTACGTTATGCTGGCCATGGCTTACCCTCAGTCCACGCGGCGATCCTGATGTTCTCCAAGGGCAGCAAGTTTGAAGTCAACCGGGTGCGCTTCCCTCACGAGGTATGCCGAGCATGTGGCAAGCCGTTGCGTGATTGGGGAGGGAAAGCGCATCTCATGCACCCTGAAGGCTTTGCAATTTCAGATGTCTGGAGAAGCTTACCTGCCTTGGATAATTATACCGCTATTTCTCGACCAGTTCTGGATACCTTGCTGAATTTGGTTAACCCGAAAGGGTCACGAGAGGCAAATGGGTTGATAGGCCCGCGTGAGGGAGTGCGAGAATCCTCAGTGGTCAGCGAGGCGCAAGTTGAATACCGCAGTGAAGTTCTACAATATGCTCTCCCTGGTTTTGAGATTTGCCAAGTTGATCAGAGCTCCCTAGACAGTCAACCTGATTCGGAGTCGCTGTGGAATACTGTGATACATGGGGATGCGCTTGAGGTATTGAAG
>JBMFPM010000035.1:0-10576 GCA_049969135.1 Anaerolineae bacterium | reverse complement strand
TCGCGCACTGCCTGTGCTTCTCGATCCAATTGCTCCGTCATTTCGAGCAGTTCGCTGCGCAAGCTACGCAGAGCCTCAGCCTCTTCGGGGGTAGCCTTTTCGATGCGCTTGGCGAGTTCTTGGAAAAAGGCATAGTCTAACAAATGGCGGTTGTACACAACCAGCGCCCAGCGGGTCTCTTTATCTTTGGCGGCAACGAGCCTATCTACCACTTCTTCGGGTGGTGTATCCATAGGCAGTGGTTCTGGCAAAGCAATGGGCACGCGCTCTAACAATACATCGCGCAATTGCAGCAGCTTTTCAGTAACCTGCTGTTGGCCAGCCATGGCACTGCTCTCGGCGGCTGCGGCTAAAATGAGCAGGAAAGGATAATCAATATCCGCCTTGTTCTGCTCGATCAGGGCCTGCAATTGCTCTTCATTGTCCAGCGCATTCAGCAGATCTTGCAGGAGACGGTTCTTGGCGCGCTGTTTTTCGATCATCTCTCTGGTAACGCCATCGGCTTTGAGGATTTCATCTATCAGCCCTTGCCTTGTAAGCACCGTTCGCGGGCTCAGGAAGTAACCCTTGCGTTCTTCTGGCGGCACGATGCTCATCAAGGCGTTCACCAGATTGCCTGTGAGCCGTTCGCGTTCTGCCATAGGCAGGTTCAATTCTGGCGGGATAAACAGCAGAAGCAATTCCTTTGCGGGATCATGGTAGAGCAGGGGAGCGTTGACCACTCCAGGCGTGCCGCATGAAGGGCAGACAACTGTATTCAATTGCCCACGCAGAAGCAAGGCCTTCAGCCGAGGATCCTGACCCACATCCACAATGCTTTGCACCTGAGCGACATATCTTGTGCCACAATTCGGGCAGTTAATTTGAATGGGTAAAGTGGGTATCATGTATACTCCTAATGATAAGATAGACAAAATATTATAAACCAAAACGCCGAATATACAAAAATGCGTTTGTATCTCCTTCATTCATGTGCCAGTGTCAATCCCCATACGGCGTACGCATTCCCCTGTAGCAGTGCCTGGGCACAAGCGCGCAATGTTGCCCCTGTGGTAAGCACATCATCCACTAGCAGCACGCTCAGGCCGCTAACACTATCATCGGTGCAGCGAAAGGCATTGCGCACGTTCTCGGCCCGTTGTGCTGCGTTCAGCCCCACCTGGGGAAGAGTGGGTGCAATGCGCGACAAACTGTGTTCGGCGATGGGCAGTGCGGTATGGCGAGCTAGTTCTCTTGCCAATAGCGTGGATTGGTTATAACCGCGTTCGCGAAAGCGCTGAGGATGCAAAGGCACAGGCAGGATCACATCGACCGGCCAGGGCTCTGCTACCCAGCAGTCGTAGAGGATTTCGCCAAGGACGCTCGCCAAGGCACGTAATCCTTTGTATTTGAAGCTGTGGATTGCCTCGCGCAGCGGGCCACTTAGATGGGCGGCTGAACGTACGCCCTGTAAAGGCCAAGTTTCATCTAGAAAGCTGGGCCACGGTGGCTCAAAGAATACAATCTGATCTATACAGGATGGACATAGCCAGTGCCCAACTGTGTTACAAGCCACACAGTGAGGGGGAAAGAGTAGATTGAGCACTGTAACAATGAGGGTAGAATGCTTTGTGGCAGATTGATCAGTGTTCCTCACAGAAAGTACCCACCAAAGAATATCGCCCTATGTTTTACTGCCCTGGCAAATCACCTAGCACAAAAACCGCACTATGTGACCAAGGCAAGAGCCCACCACGGAAGACCCAGCGCAGATTTTGCGCTTTGGCTGGCACTTGGTACGCGGCAGCACCATAAGCCTTTTGGTCAGGCTCAAGCCCACCTTGGGGAGCAAACCAATTGTGCAAGCGTGCTGCCATCACACTGGCAGGTGAATCTAGAGCGTAGGCATGGCCATCCCCATCGAGCAGTGTCATCTGTTTTTCCGGCATGACATAGCGGATCTGTCCACTCGCGTTCTGCAGCGTCAGTTCTACAGCACAAAAGACGTAGCCTTCTTGAGGTTGGTGCCATTGATCCGGCGGCAATATGGAGAAATTGTGCACCGTGATCTGCCAGCCGTCTACCTCTACCGTCTCGCCCAGTGCATAGAGATGCTCCACGGTAGGCTGCCTTGTGCAGGCTACTGAGAGACATACGAGGATCACGCCGATCCATACGCTTGCCAGAATCTCTTTAAGGGGAATTTGTCGTTGCGCGAAACGTTTTGTCCATCTGTGCATTCATAGTTACTCCATTGGGAACATTATGCATATTATTGCATAGAAGGAACGGGGAGTCAAAATGTTTTGCCAAATTTGTATTGCTGACATATAATCGCCGTGTGCCACATAGCCTTGTTAGGGAGACTCGCTTCATGCCACGAATACTGCTCGTGATAGGTCTTGTCGCTTTGGCGATTGCTCTTCTTCTGACCGTTGTCGTCTTTGTCCTGCGTGGTGAGACAATCGTGGAAGTTTTCCCTCTAGATCCCGATGTGCTGGAGTTGCCATTGCCTACTGAGGAAGTTGCAATTGCTCATGTTGTTGAGGCATCACCAACTGCTACTCCCACACATGCTGCAGCCAGCAAGCCTGCTGTTGTCACATTGCAGCAGGGACTCAACGGCTATCAAGGGTGCACGGATACCTACATATACCATTATCTACCGGATAGCAATTTCTGTGGCACTGCTTCATTATTCCTTGTTGCTGCCAACAAGGGCGCAATTTTAATCCGCTTTGATCTTACCAAGCTTCCTGACACGGTAGTTGGGCTCAATAGCGAGTCGCACATCCATGAAGCAACCTTATATCTATACACAGTGCAAGGACAGGCTAATACGGTGATTGGAGTCTATCAACCGCGACGTGAGTGGGATGCCTGCACCGTAACCTGGAATGCACCATGGCAAGGGCCTGGAGCAGATGGAGCACTGGACCGCGACGCAGAGCCTCGCGTTGAGGCAAAAGAGAAGGAGGTACCTGGGCTCCTAGAGATTAACCTTATCGGTATCATTCAGGAATGGCTGCGTGATCCTGAACACAACTATGGGTTGCTCCTGAAATGCTTTGAGCAACAGTGGCCATCACACCATGTCTTCCTTTCAAGTGAAAGTGCCAGCCTGGATACCCGACCTAAGTTAGTAATTAAATATGAACCTGCGTTACCCACTCCTACGCCGACTCAAACACTGACGCCTACACCTACGAGTACGCCCACTTCGACGCAGATACCGACTACTACTCCCACTAGTAGCCCGACTCGAACCCTGATGCACACCCCAAGCCCAACACCGCTTCCAACCATTTCGCCGCGTGTGGTGGAAGTACACTGGCGTGCGCGGATGGATGTCAGCACACCCTATTCTATCACAGTGATATTTCGGCCGGCTACAAAATCTGCGGAGATAATCCCAGCTGATCTGTACGTACTCAGTGTCAGTGCACAGTTGACCGCGCCCACTTTCGAGGTGGTCAGTGCTTCACCACAAGAGCAGGTGCTGGCAGACCCGATGGGTTCGCTTTCCTGGTCTTGGCAAGTCACACCTCATATTGTTGGTTTGCAGCCCTTATCCATTGACTTGCTCTTTGCTTGGAAACAGGTTGGCGGGGCAGCTCCCGTCGCGGGCACAGAGCCAGGTGTGTGGTACCAGACGAAAGTGATTAGGGTGAGCAAACCTGTTATCCCTTGGTCACGGCTCGAGATGCTGCGCAATATGTTGATTGCCTTGGGTCTTATATGCTTGGCAGGCTGGTATGTGCTGAGGAAGCGTGAAAGATCGGGGTGATTTTGCACTTGGCAAAATGTAGGCCATAATCTGACTTGAAACAAGCGCGAAACGGCCATGGGTGGCTTGTTATCGCCAGACAACGGTGATCTCAAATAAGGGGTCGCCGTTTCTATTTTTGGGGAGATAGGAGGCAAAATGGAGGAACAGGCAAAGGAAATCGTAGCCAAGGCGAAGGCAGATCGTGTCTCTTTCATCAGCCTACAGTTCACTGACCTCTTTGGCACAGTAAAGAATGTGACCATTCCTGTGAGCAGGCTGGCAACTGCGTTAGAATATGGGATCAATTTCGACGGCTCTTCAATCGAGGGTTTTGCGCGCATCTGTGAGAGCGATATGATCCTTCGCCCCGACTGCAGCACATACACTGTGTTGCCTTGGACGGCTGAGCATGAGCGGACGGCGCGGCTTATTTGCGATGTCTACGACACGGAAGGGCGACCGTTTCCAGGAGATCCCCGGTATATCCTCAAGCGAGCATTGGCTCAAGCACGGGAGATGGGATTCCAATATAACACGGGGCCGGAGGTGGAATTCTTTCTGTTTAAGATAGATGGCAAGCCCGGTCCGGTGCCGCAGGATGTCGGCAGTTATTTTGACTTTTCTCCCCGAGATCTCGCTTCGCAAGTGCGCAATCAAATCGCCCTAGACTTGCAAGCGATGGGCATTAAAGTGGAAGCCACACACCATGAAGTGGCTCCCGGGCAGCATGAGGTTGATTTCCATTACGATGACGCATTGGTGAGTGCTGATGCTGTAGTTACGCTACGCTACACGATCAAAGCAGTTGCACAAAGCCAAGGTTTGTATGCCACATTTATGCCCAAGCCTTTGTTCGGCGTGAATGGCTCAGGCATGCACACCCATCAGAGCTTGTCCACTCTGGATGGGCGCAACGCTTTCTATGATCCCAATGACCCTTATCGTTTGTCGCATCTTGCCTACAATTTCATTGCTGGACAAATGGCGCACGCGCGTGCCTTGGCTGCCATCGTAGCACCTACAGTGAATTCGTACAAGCGGCTGGTTCCAGGCTATGAGGCTCCGGTGTATATTTGCTGGGGGCGGATTAACCGCTCGGCCTTGATCCGCATTCCTGCTCCCCCACCTGGCCTCGCTGAAAGCTCTGTGCGTTGTGAATTACGTTGTCCCGATCCGAGTGCCAATCCTTATCTGGCATTTGCCGCAATGTTGGTCACGGGCTTGGATGGCATTCGCCGTGATCTGATGCCTCCACCACCTGTCGAAGAGAACGTCTATGAGTTTGACTCTCTCCAGTTGCATTCACATGAGATAGCCTCGCTGCCAGGCACACTGGAAGAGGCACTACAGGAGCTGGAACGCGACCAGGTGATCGCGGAAGCATTGGGAGAACATACATTCCGCCGTTACATAGAGGTGAAACGCCTCGAATGGGATGAATACCGCATTCAGGTCACACCGTGGGAACTCGAACGCTATTTGGCTTCGTTGTAACAGTGAGGAATTGCGGTTGCAGGCGTGTAGTGGTTAGGTGTTCGCTCGCGATTGGGCCAAGCGCAGCAGAGCGAGGAACTCGGCAAGGATCATGGCTGTAGCGCCCCAGACTTTGTATGAGGCAATGCGGTATACGGGGACCTCAAACCTTTGGTTATCACGGAAGTGGGTTTCAAGTTGGCGAGTGGAGGCATCGAGCAAAAGATTTAAGGGTACTTCGATGACTTGCAGCACTTCCTTGGGGTCAGACTGCATAGTGAAGGCCCTCTTGGCATAGCCCACAAAAGGATAGACGCAGAAACTGCTGACCGGAATGTACAGTGGCGTCAGAGCCCCTAGTGGCTCGATGGCCTCTCGAGGGATCCCCAGTTCCTCATTAGTCTCTCGCAGAGCGGTATCTATCAAGGTTTTGTCCTGTGGTTCGCGCGCACCCCCGGGTAAGGAGATTTGCCCTTTGTGTAGCTCCACGGTCTCTGTTCGCTGAGTAAGGGGCAAGACGAGATTACCCCCCTGCTCATATAGCAACACCAAGACAGCTCCTTCACGCGGACAGGGGTTAGGCAAGTCTGGCCGATCTCCTGGCCGAGGGCGAACGGCCATCGTTTGTTGTGCTGCACGTCCAGGGAGCGGAAGCTGCATAGCCGCACGGACTGTCTCTATCGTAATTGGCACTTCTGTCATCATGAAACATATTCTACTAGTGAGAGGAATTTAGACAAAACAGGGCTATAGTGCACTTGAAAATCGCCATAAGGCAGCTTACTCCTTTTTGGGATGTCACTCATGGCTTTCGACCATGCGGACAATTCGCGTGGCTGTGTTATAATTAGAAACACTGCCGAAAGTGAGGCATAGACTTTTGGGTGTTACGTTGGATTGGTAGTATGGGTTTCACGGGCTGGGTAGTCATTTTGATAATGCTTTGGCTGGCGCTGGCTGGCGGACTGGCCTATGGTGATGCTCGTCACCTGGGAGTGAACCATGCTCATGCGCTCCGCATAGCTTTGTCAGCTCTATTACGCCCGCACGTTTACTGGTTTCAGGAGCGGCTTCACTACTTGCCGCCCGTGGAGCGAGCCAGGTTACAAGCACAAGAGGCACAACGGCTTGGTTTGCAGCGGGTGGATCATATGCGCTGCCCGCTCTGCGGCGCAGAAATCGCACAAGCCTGGGCACTCGATGCAGTGGGCCGCCTGACGCTTCGCCGCCGTCCCATATCCTGCCCACGGTGCGATTTTCGTCTGGATTCTTGCCGGCATTGTGCGCACTTCAAAGCGGAGAAAGGTCTCATGTATGGTGATGACTGGACACAGGGAACCTGTACCGTATATAAGGCTGTGCAACCAGTGGAGACATTCTGCCCACCTAGTGTAGCGCAGGAGTTACAGGAATGGGGCTATACTCATCTTCCTGCGCCTACGCCAATCGTTGATTCCTATGTGCCTTTGGAGAAGTGCTCAGCTTTTGTTCTCGATGAGCACCGCCTGAAAGCCAATGGGGTGCACGTGCCTGGCTTGCGGCAGAGAGGGTTGCTGGACAAAGTTGCCGTTGGCACGGCATTGCCCGCAGCCAATGAAAGCAATGTGCCGACGCACTCGAAGATGGTATAGCATGCGTATCAAATCTACTCCGGGTGATTTTGTCGTAGAGGAAATTGTCCGTTTGCCCATTGAACGCAATGGAGCCTATACGATATACCGTCTCCACAAAAAGGGTATTACCACTCTGCAAGCCCAGGCACGGCTGGCTTCTCAACTGGGTGTACCTCGCTCGGCAGTGGTTTTTCCCGCGTTGAAGGACAAGACGGCAGTCGCTACGCAGTACGGAGCAGTACTCGGAAGTGGGCCAGAGGCCGTCGAGGGACCCGGATTCCGGGCCGAGAGAGTGGGGATGAGCAGGAGAGCCCTTTCTCCACGCGATCTGATTAGCAATCGCTTTACAGTGGTCCTGCGAGATCTGTCGGCTGAACAGGCTGCAGGTGTTCCAGAGCAACTGGCGCGGTTACAGCGCTTTGGCTTTCCAAACTATTTTGATGAACAACGGTTTGGTTCATACGCTCCGGGCCAGGATTGGGTAGGCAAACGCATCCTATTGCGGGATGCGGAAGGCGCCTTACGTGCCCATCTGGCAGAGCCATTTGTCGGAGATCCGCCGCACGTGCGGCAGTTCAAGGCACAAGTGCAGCAACACTGGAGAGAGTGGCGCAGCTTGTTACGCGAGGCACCCAAACCCTCTAATTTCCGCAGTGTTTTAACTTTCCTGGTGGATCACCCGCAGGATTATCGAAAGGCGCTCAATTTAGTCACGCCGCGCGTGCTTTCCTTATACCTGGCAGCGTACAGTAGCTTGCTGTGGAACCGGCTGGCTGCACGCTACTTGCGCGATATCCTGAGTCAGATCGGTGTGGACATGAACAAGGCGGTGTTGATAGCTGGTGAGCTGCTTCCCGTCTATGATGACCTGCCAACGGCTTGCCTAGAACAATTGAAAATGGTGCAGATACCGTTTTTCCATCACCGCATGGAAACAACAGATCCCAAGATAGCGGAAATTAGTGCAGCCATATTGGCTGAAGAGGGCATGCGTCCTGAGGTTCTCAAAGCGCGTCTTTTACAGAGAGCTTATCTACCACGCGGTGCTCGTTCCTTATTGGTTTTTCCGGCTGAAACAAGTGCAGGTAGGATGGATATGGATGAGATGGCATCAAATCGTTACAAGCGGGTCATCTCATTTATCCTGCCGCCGGGCAGTTATGCTACGCTCATGCTCAAGATCCTGGTGGGAGGCGCATCCCTTGTAGAAGCAGGCCTGCCATTCACAGAAAACCAGGAAAATACCGATTCCTGAAAATTCATTGCTAAAGGGGGATAATACAAATGCATGATCTCGACTTAGACCAACTCTGTGTCAACACCATTCGCACTCTAGCCATGGATGCCGTGGAGAAGGCGAAATCGGGCCATCCAGGCATGCCGATGGGCGCTGCAGCTATGGCTTATGTGCTTTGGACGCGTTTTCTGAAACATAATCCAGCAAATCCAACTTGGCCTGACCGTGACCGTTTTGTGCTCTCGGCAGGCCACGGCTGTATGCTCCTCTATAGCTTGCTGCATCTGACTGGCTATGATTTGCCTCTGGAGGAATTGAAGCAGTTCCGCCAATGGGGCAGCCGTACGCCCGGGCACAGTGAGCACGGCAAGACGCCAGGCGTAGAAACTACCACTGGCCCATTAGGGCAGGGCTTTGCTACAGGCGTGGGGATGGCGATTGCTGAACGCATGTTGGCAGCGCGCTTCAACCGCCCTGGGCACACCATCGTTGACCACTATACTTACGCTATTGTCAGCGATGGCGATTTAATGGAGGGAGTAGCTTCGGAGGCAGCTTCGCTGGCCGGGCATCTCCGTTTGGGCAAGCTAATCTATTTGTACGATGACAACAAAATCACTATTGAAGGCTCTACGGATCTGGCTTTTACTGAGAACGTGGCGGCTCGTTTCGAAGCTTATGGATGGCATGTACAGCGCGTGGATGGCCATGACTTGCATGCGGTGGAAGCGGCTCTGCGGGCAGCGCAGGCTGAGGAGAGGCGGCCTTCCCTAATCATTGCCCGTACCCATATCGCCTATGGCAGTCCGAACAAGCAGGATTCTGCCGAAGCGCATGGTGCACCCCTCGGAGAGGAGGAGGTCAGGCTCACCAAGCAGGCACTTGGTTGGCCTACCCTGGAGCCATTCTACATTCCTGAGGCAGCTTTGGCTCACTTCCGGCGCGCTTTGGAAGCTGGCTCTGCGGCGCAGGCTGCATGGCAAGCGCGTTTCGCAGCATATGAACAAGCCTATCCAGAACTGGCAGCAGAGTGGCGGCGAGTTATGAGCGGTGAGTTACCGGAAGGATGGGAACAGTATCTTCCTGCTTTTGACCCCTCGGCAGGGCCTATGGCTACGCGCGAGGCTTCAGGCAAGGTATTGAATGCACTGGCGCCGCATATCCCGGAATTGGTAGGTGGTTCAGCCGACCTTGCCCCCTCTAACCTGACCTACTTGGCAGGGATGGGTGATTTTCAGGCCGCCAATCGCGGGGGGCGCAATCTGCATTTCGGCGTACGTGAACACGCTATGGGCGCTATCCTGAGCGGCATCGCTCTGCATGGCGGGCTCAGACCCTACGGTGGTACATTCCTCGTCTTTTCTGACTACATGCGTCCAGCCATCCGCCTGGCGGCGATGATGGAGTTGCCGGTGATCTATGTGTTCACACACGATAGCATCGGCTTGGGCGAGGATGGGCCAACGCATCAGCCGGTGGAGCATTTGGCATCCTTGCGTGCCATCCCCTACCTCACCGTTATCCGTCCGGCAGATGCTACGGAAACTGTCGAGGCTTGGAAAGTAGCGTTGGAGCATCGCAGCGGACCAGTGGCTCTGGCACTCAGCCGGCAGAAGCTGCCCATTATAGACCGCAGTATCTATGCCCGAGCAGACGGCTTGGCACGGGGTGCGTATATCTTGGCAGATGCCAGCTCAGGACACGTGGGCCTCATCTTGATCGCCACAGGTTCTGAAGTGCACCTGGCTCTGGAAGCGCGTGCTGCGCTGGAGCAACAGGGGATAGGCACACGTGTGGTGAGCATGCCCAGTTGGGAGCTTTTCGAAGCGCAACCGCAGGAGTATCGGGACAGTGTGTTGCCGCCGCACGTAACGGCACGGCTAGCCATCGAAGCGGGAGTATCCCAAGGCTGGTGCCGCTACGTGGGGGCGCAAGGCGATGTAGTGAGCATCGAGCGCTTCGGGGCATCGGCGCCTTACAAGGTGCTGTTCAAAGAATTCGGGTTCACGGTGGAGAATGTAGTGGAGCGGGCGCTGGCTGTAGTAAGAAAAGAATAGATATAACTAGCCTAATTCTATCGTCCGTGCTTCACCTGTCTCGAAGCGCAGTACCTGGCTGGTTCCATCCCACAAGATGTTTTGTATAGGCGCTCCATCAGCCAGCACTTGGGCTGGTGCCTGAGCCAGACCGTGAATATGCCATTCCCAACGGGTGTAGCTTGGTTGGTAGGCCCCTTGCGTCTGACGGGTGATGTGCAAGCTGCTTTCGCCCTTGCGCTGGCAAAGGAAGCTTGTCACGCGGTATTCACCATGCTGGTATGCAAGGCTATGTCCGTCATCTTCGTACAACCAACTTAGGCCATCCCCAGGATAGACATGCAGGATAAGCCTATCTATAGGCTTTTCACCCGTGTATTGCATGACCGGCCAGGTGGGCAGTACAGTGCCGGCGCGCACATATATCGGGATGTGCTCCAGCGGTGCCGAAGCGGACATCGCATTGGGC
>JBMFPM010000034.1:0-10594 GCA_049969135.1 Anaerolineae bacterium | reverse complement strand
AAGCTAATCCGCGCCGGAAAGTTGGCTTTGATCAGCCCGGTCACCACATCTACGGATGGCCGTTGTGTAGCAATCACCAGGTGGATTCCCGTTGCGCGAGCCAATTGGGCAATGCGGCAGATGTAGCGCTCGATTTCATCGGGAGCCACCATCATTAGATCAGCCAACTCATCAATGAGGACCACAATGTATGGCAGTTGTTGGGCTCCTTGCTCTGCCTGCATCTGGTTGTAGACATCAATGTTGCGCGCGCCTACTTTGGAGAACACGCGATAGCGGCGATCCATCTCGCCCGTTACCCATTTCAGAGTTGCCACCACACGTTCAATCTCCACAACTACAGGGAACAAGAGATGGGGAATGCCGTTGAAATTGGTCAGTTCGACCATCTTTGGGTCCACCATGACCAGGCGTAGGTCATCGGGAGTGTTGTTGAGCAGCAGACAAGCAGTGATGGAGTTGATACAAACAGACTTGCCCGATCCAGTGGCTCCAGCGATGAGCAGATGCGGCATTTGAGCCAAATCAGCGACTACTGGCTGCCCCGCGACATCCTGCCCCAAGGCAATGCGCAACTTGGAATGGACGTTGCGGAAAGCGTCTGAATCCATCACGCTGCGCAGGCTGACCAAGGACATGCTTGTGTTGGGAACCTCAATGCCCACCAGTGAGCGACCAGGCACCGGTGCTTCAATGCGGATAGGCGAAGCGGCAAGGGCAAGTGCTAGATCGTTAGCCAAAGCACTAATGCGATTCACTTTGACCTTGACGCGTTTGAGTTCGCCAGAGCGGTCTGGCTTTTCGATGAACCCCGGTTCAATGCCGAATTGCGTCACAGTTGGCCCAGGGTTCACCTCGACCACCTTGGCCGGCACACCAAAATTAGCCAACGTCTCCTCGATAATGCGGGCTCTGGTACGGATTTCCGCCTGGCTTAACTCTTGCTCGGTGCCTTTGTCCAGAATCTCCTCTATATGGGGGAGTTGCCATTCTTGCATTTCTCCCACGATGCGCGGGAAAAGCAGGTCACGTTCGGTGGGTGTTGGCTTGGCTGCCTGGGGAATGGTGCGCTTCTCCTCGATTCGGACAGGCTCCTTTTTCTGCGGCATTCCTTTGCGCAACAGTGCAGACAAGCGGTCTGGCAAGCTCTCGTGAGACGATGGTATCGCTCTTTCTGCTCGTACCAATCGGAGATGGCGATACCAATCCATAAACTTTTGCCCCCAAGCCAGCAAACGCCTGGCTATGTTCGCCATGGAGATACTGAAAGTGGCGATCAGCCCAATGACAATGGTGGTCAACAACGCCAATATGGCACCGATATAGCCCAGGCTGTCAATCAGTGCCTTGCTGATAACCCAGCCCAGGTAACCCCCGCCCACACCATTCATAGCGGCAGCCTGCGGGTCGTGGGCAAAACAATGTGATAAGCCTAGGCTGCCCAGGAACAAGAGCAAGACCCCTAGCCCTGTTTCCAGAGGCACGCGGATTTCACGGCCAAAACCAAACAGGAAAAGCCAGAAACCAAGTGCCCCCAGCCCCAGCGGCAGCACATACGCTCCCCAGCCGGCCACCTGGCGCAGAAAATGGATCCAACTGCTCGTGAGTGTGCCACGGCTGAAGGAAAGCAGGCTCAGCACCGTAACTAGTGCCATAGCCAGTAGCAATATGCCTGCGACTTCAAGCCAAATATCCAGGGAGGCTAACCCCGTCTTCCTTTGTCTCTTCTTGTTGCCTCGATTAGCCATTGCTCATACTTCCATCACAACCGGTATGATCAGCGGTCGCCGCCGCGTCTCATTGTAGATGAAGCGGGTCAAGGCGTCCTTGATGCGGTTGCTCAGCAAGACGCGGTTCCCTCCTTCTTTTGCTGCTTTAAGCACTTCGCTGCGCACACGTTCAAAAAGGTCTTCGGATTCGCGCACATAGACGAATCCCCTGGAGACAATTTCCGGCCCTGACAAAATCCGTCCCGTCCCTCTTTCGATAACCAGGGTGACGACGAGGAACCCATTGCGCGATAGGAGTCGGCGATCTTCTAACACCACTTCGGTAATATCGCCCACGCCTAAGCCATCCACCAGGACATACTCGTCCGACACCGTGCCGGCAATCTGCGCTGAATTCTGGTCCAGTTCCAGCATTTGTCCACTTTCCAACACGAAAATGTTCTGTCGGGGAATGCCCACTTCCTCAGCGAGCGGGGCGTGCAACACCAAGTGCCGGTACTCGCCATGGATGGGGACAAAGAACTTGGGGCGGGTCATGTTCAGCATCAATTTCAATTCTTCTTGGCTGCCATGTCCCGAGACATGCACATCGAGTAGTTCATCGTAAAAGACCTCTGCACCCAAGCGGAAGAGGTTGTTGATCGTGCGGTTGACTAGCTCTTCATTGCCTGGGATAGGCGTGGCGGAGACGATAACCGTATCTCCAGGCAAAAGACTGACGGGAGCATACTCATTGCGTGCCATGCGCACCAAGGCGGAAGTGGGTTCTCCTTGGCTGCCTGTGCACACGATGGCTACTCGATTTTGGGGCAGATTCTGGATTTCGTCTATGCTGAGCAAGAGGCCATCAGGCACTTGGAGGTAGCCTAAATCCATAGCCATGCGCACGTTGTTGCTCATGCTCCGCCCTGCCACAGCTACGTAGCGACCATACTGCTGTGCAGTGGAAATCACCTGCTGGATGCGTGAGATGTTCGAGGCAAAAGTCGCGACGATAATTCGGCCTCGTGCGCGCGAGAAGACACTTTCAAAGATGCGTGCGAGTTTTGTCTCCGAGGGCGTGTAGCCCGGCGTCTCTGCATTGGTGCTATCGGACAAGAGGAGCAGCACGCCCCGTTTGCCCAACTCAGCCAATTTGGCAAAGTCAGTAGGCTGTCCATCCACAGGGCTGTGATCGAACTTGAAATCACCGCTGTGCATGACCAAGCCAACTTCAGTCTGGATCGCCAAGCCTACTCCATCGGGGATGCTGTGGCTGACATGGAAAAATTCGATGCTGAATGGGCCTAGCGTGAGCACGTCTCCAGGGTGGATAATATGCTGCTCTACATCGCTCACTCGGCTTTCGCGAAGCTTGACTTCGATCAATCCCTGCGTGAGCCGTGTAGCATACACGGGCACTTTGATCTGCGAAAGGAGATAAGGCAAAGCTCCAATGTGATCTTCATGGCCGTGTGTAACGATGACTCCCAGTACCTTGTCTTTGCGCTCTAGGACGTAGCTCATATCGGGGATGACAATGTCTATGCCCAACATTTCATTTTCTGGGAACATTAACCCCGCATCAATGACCAATATCTGATCCGCATATTCCAGGACCAGCATGTTTTTGCCGATCTGGCCCAAGCCGCCTAATGGAATTACCCTGAGCTTTGTCTTCACCAATCCCCGTCCTCCGTGAGTATTCCTTAGAATAAGCTCAATTGCTCAGCATGCTGAGCGGCTGGTGCTTCCGTAAACTCATCCTTTTGCGCCAGGATCTCGGGGATTTTGCGGATATCCTGCTCGATATCGGCGCGGTATTTCGGCTGATGCAGCGCTGCAGCGGGGTGGAAAAGGGGTAACACAATCACATCCCCTACCTTGACCGGTATCCCATGGGCTTTAGAAATGGTCGCTTTGGGCAGGAACCTGGCCATGGAATAGCGCCCCAGTGTAACGATCAGGCGAGGCTTAATGAGCTCGATTTGGCGGTCCAGATAGGGCCGGCAAGCTTCGATCTCACTAGGTAGCGGGTCGCGGTTGTTGGGAGGACGGCATTTGATAACATTGCAAATGTAGACATCGCTGCGTCGCATATTGATAGAAGCCAGCAACTCCTCAAGGAACTTGCCTGCTGCACCAACAAAGGGGCGCCCCAAGCGGTTTTCATGGTAGCCTGGTGCTTCCCCAATGAACATCACTTCGGCGTTTTCTGGCCCTTCCCCTGGAACCGTGTTTGTGCGCCCTCTTGCCAAGGGACATTTTTGACAGGCAGCAATTTCTGCGTATAAATCCGTGAGCTTGGACAAGGCTTCCTCCTTACAAAACCTTCCTAACATCGGAATCGGTCAGCATAAACATTTTACCCCAAAAGCCCCATTTTGTCCAAGCTTTTCAATTGACTGGAGTGTCGGAAAGGATATAATAAAAGCAGTCTTGCAGCTCGTGTGCTGTGTTCCAAGGAGGCGATCTATGCCTGCAAAGAAAACAGAAACAGCCCCGAGACAGGTGCCGGTACCCCACGGCTACGGTTGGCTGGTGGACGTCCCTACCGTGCACGATAGGCTGGGCTTTGCCCCCTTCCGCCGCGCCTTGCGTGACATCATTACCAAGACCCCTGAAACCCCCTTTACGATTGGCGTCTTTGGCACCTGGGGCAGTGGCAAGACCAGTCTGATGCTCATGCTGCAGGATGACCTGCGCCGTGCAAACCAACGCCGCCGTCGCAAGGAAAACAAAGACAAATACCGGCTGGTCTGGTTCGATGCCTGGAAGTACAGCCAGGAAGAGCTCCTGTGGCGTACGCTCCTGTTACGCGTGCTTGCCGCTCTGCGCCCCCGGCGAGAAGATGGTCAGCCTAAGGCGGATAAAGAGCTGTCTCGAGCAGAAAAAGAGTTGTGTGAAGAGCTCGACCGCCTCGAGGAGAGCCTATACCGTGACGTGGATTGGGAAGAAAAAGGCAGCTTGATCGTGGACATCCCAGAGGCACTGAAAGCGGCAGGAGGAGGACTGCTCAAGTTGGGATTTGCGGTGCTGCCCGGTGTCGGTACTGTATTCCAAGCACTGCGCCTGGCCGACAAGGCGGCCGAAGCGGCGCAGGGCAAGATCGGGGAAGGGGCGCTGGGCGAGGATGTGGCGGGTCTCCTGAAAGCATTCCGCAGAGATGTCATCCAGCACCACCAACAGCACCTGGCTTCCCTGGAGCAGTTCCAGAAGCTTTTCGCCGATTTGGTCAAGAAGTATGTCGTTGGCCAAGATCAACGCTTGGTGCTCTTTGTAGATGACCTGGATCGCTGTCTGCCAGAGAAAGCCGTGGAGGTGCTGGAAGCGATCAAGCTGTTCCTCGACGTACCCGGCTGTGTGTTTGTGCTCGGCTTGGAACGCAAGGTCATCGAAGAAGGCATCCGCGTGAAGTACAGGGATTTCGTGGTCGTGCCCGGTGGCGCAGCGCCCATCGTGGGCCGTGACTACCTGGAAAAAATCATCCAGGTGCCCTTTAACCTGCCGCCCATTGACTCCGTGGATATCCGCACCTTTATCTGCCAGGTGGCTAGGCGCGCCCGGACCTCCGGACTCCGCCCGACCCTGGAGGCGCAAGCAGACATTTTTGCCACCGGCTTGGAGGCGAACCCGCGCCGCATCAAACGCGCCTTGGGCACTTTTCAGTTGCTGCTCTCGCTGGCTGAGTATCAAGCCAAAGGGCAAAAAAGCAACATCGTGCCGGGGCTGCTCGCCAAACTCGTGGTTATCCAGACCAGTTTCCCTGAACTATACGAAGAATGTGTGCGCCGTCCGCAATTGCTGCTCGATTTGGAGGCGGATGTGCAGCAGCGCGGCACGGAGGTCGAGGTGGAGGCGGAGTCCACTGCCCCGCGCACCCTGGTGGAGAAATATGGACGAGAACGGCGCCTGCGCGCCATGCTGGACAAACGGCCGCTCTTTGCAGAGCAACCAGATCCTCTTGCTGCTGTGCGCGACCACATCTACCTGACGCGTACAACCCGCGAAGCAGGATACACTGCGCCCACGGTAGAAGCCGATGTGTGGAGCGATCTCATCAGCGGCGACCCAACGCGCGCTCAGGATGCTGCGGCTCGTGTCGGCAAACGCCGGAGAGCCTATGTGAGCCGCCTGCGCCAATTGGTGCGCGATACAGGCGCAGCCAGCGCCGAACGCGCAGGGGCAGCGCAAGCCTTGCGCTGGCTGGTACAGCCGGATGACCCCGATATTGCTGAGGTACAGCGCGAATTAGTCGCTGCTTTGGAAGACGGCGACACACCGTTGGCAGTGCGCTTGGCGGCGGGCGAGGCGCTGGCTTACCTGGGCGACCCACGCGACTTTGACGAGATGATCGAGATCCCCGCCGGCGAATTCCTCTATAGCGAAGACAAAAAGCCCATCTATCTGAACCGTTTCAAGATCGGAAAATACCCCGTCACCAACGCCCAATACAAGCGTTTCTTGGATGCCAATCCCCGGTATCGCGTACCTTATGAGGATGCAGACTGGGCGCGCCCGTACAACTGGGACCGCGAAAAGCGCACCTACCCTGAGGGCAAAGCCAATCATCCGGTAGTGCTGGTCAGTTGGAATGACGCCCAGGCATACTGTAACTGGCTGAAAAAGACAACTGGGTGGGATTTCCGACTCCCCACCGAGGAGGAATGGGAAAAAGCCGCGCGCGGAACGGATGGCCGAGAATGGCCCTGGGGGAATGAATTCCACAGCGAAAAGGCGAACACAGTCGAAAGCGGTATTGGCGACACCACGCCGGTGGGCTGCTACCCTGACAGCGCTAGCCCCTATGGTTGTCTCGACATGGCGGGGAATGTCTGGGAGTGGACCGCCAGCGAGGATGAGGGTGGCCACCGGGTGTTGCGTGGCGGGTCGTGGTACGGCAAGCAGTACCTCGCCCGCTGTGCGTTCCGTCTCAGGCACGGCCCGGCCTCGGGAGCAGCGATGTTGGGTTTCGGGTGGTGTCTTCCGCTCTGTCCTGATTGCTGGATTGCTGAGTTCTGACTTCTCAGGGGGGTCTGGGGGGAGTCCCCCCAGACCCGAATGCCGCGTAAGCGGCTCGCCGCAGCCAAAAAGGGAATTATCCTACAAAATCATGCTCCTGGTGGCACTTTGATCTCTAGATCTGACAGGGGGTAGGACGAGCAAGGATGGATAAAGCCCAATCGTCTGTCGGCGGCGCGGCGGCTATCGCTTTCGGGCACGATGAAAACCTCACCAGAGAGGAGCAGAGAACGGCAGAAACCACATTCTCCTGAACGGCACTGCGAAGGCGGTGCCAAGTTAGCTCGCTCCATCGCTACTAAGACAGTCTCTATTGCTCTGGCGGGGATCTCGGTCTTTTGTCCATCTGCATGCACCGTGATGCGGAACGTTTCGTTGGCGGCAGAGATCGGAAAAGCCGGATGGCTGGTAATATCCTTGATTTCGCCGTAGGATTCTTTGCGCACCCTCCGACAGGGCAAATGAAATTTGCGTAGCTCTGCATCCACAAACGCGTACATGGCTTGCGGCCCGCAAATGAAGAAGGAGCTGTTGGAAATGTCCGCATATTTCTGTACCAAGTCAGCGGTGATGAATCCCTGTTCGCAGCCTTCTAGCGAAATGGCATCGCAGCTCAATACATGAACGATGCGGACCTTACCAGCGGCTTGTTCTTCCAGTTCCTTGAATTCTTCGTAGAAAATAATATCCTGCTCATCACTGCTGCCATAAAGCAGGAGCAATTCCGCGTCCAGGTCGCCAAAAACGATTTCCCTAGCGAGGGAACGAAAGGGGGTGACCCCGGAACCGCCAGCAAGACCAACAATCTTTCTAGCATCGCGCAGCGGCTCGAAGTAGAAAAAACCAACTGGTGCAGAGCTTTCCACCTTCGTGCCGACTTGCCAGTGATCCCAGATATGGCTGGTTAAAAAGCCCCCGGGCACCCGGCGCACTGTGATCTCATAAAACCCACCCTCTCCCAGGGCTTCACAAGGGGCGGATGAAATGGAGTAGGGCCGTGTGATGCGCACGTCGTCTACATCTACTTTGAGGCTGAGGTACTGGCCAGCGCGAAAGTATGGCAGCGTTTGAGCGCCGCATTCCACATCGGGCACAAGGCGAAAGGTTTTCGTGGAAGGGGTCTCGTCCCTAATAGAGGTAATGAGCAAGCGAAGCTTGGCAGGATGAAGGTATTGTGCCAATTGGTTCACGGGATGCACAGGCATTGGCTCCGGCGAAGCTCTAGCTATGCGCTTCCTGCGCTTGCCTGCTAGCCTGCTAAAGGCCAACAGGTCAAAAAGATGCCCTCTGACATTTACTTTCATTATCCTATCCCCCTTCTTCCAGCAAATCTCGCCACGTCAGGAGCGCTGCCACCTGGCCTGACATGAATGAACTGCTATAGCCATGGCAGCGGAATGAATATCCACCGCAAAATTCTAACCCTTTGATGCGTTTTTCCTCGTTCATGGACATCATCCGAGGAATCAGAGAGTCCCAAGATTCGGGTGCATAGCCATATATGGTGCCACCGTGTGAGCCGGTATAACGGGCAAAGGTCGCGGGTGTGGCTACTTCGATCTCTTCGATGTGTGTTCTGATGTGCGTGCCTGTGGCTTTTTCGAATTGACCAATCAGATCGCCCGCAATCTTGTTCTTCACTTTGACATAGTTTACTGGCTGCACATCCTTCCAAGCTTCTGGACGGTACAGCGTGGTAATGGACAGGATAGTCGTGCCAGGCGGGGAGCAATCCGGAAGGGCGTTGTTCAAGCAAGCTGCCGCTTGCGCTTTTGGCGTCTCGATGGTACTGAACGTCTCATAGATTTCATCAGTGTTCATGTTGGCAAAGATGAGGTAACTGTACTTATCAAGTCCTAGCTCTTGCGGTGTCGCATCTAAGCCCAGATAAACGACCAAAGCGCTGACATTATCCACTCGGGCGTTGCACTCTCGGTAAGCAATCTCTGGAACTTCAGATTTGGGAGAAACCAGGCGATTGTAGACCAGAGTGGGCGATGCATTCGAGATAACATGTTTTGTGGCAATCCGTTCCCCACGGGAAGTAACCACGCCCACTACCTGCCCGTTCTCGACGAGGATTTGCTCGGCGCGGGTGTTGAACTCGGTTTCCCCTCCCAGTTCTCGAATCCTGGCTTCCACTGCAGATGCAAATTCGTGGGAGCGATGGCGAGGAATGTAGCCGCTGAAGGCAATCAACTTGCCCATCATGCCAGCGAACACAGTGAAATTCATCTTGTTGGTGGGAATACCAATGTATACCCAAGGGGCGTGAAAGATTGCCTGTGCCCGTTTCGGCACTTTGAGCGCATGAGCGACTTGGTCAACGCTGTACGCGGCGGTCTTTAAAAAATTCGCGTATTTTGTGGTCAGAACCTTACGATCGGGCTTGCCTCGCGACATGCCAAGGTAAGTGAGGGCGTCCACCACTTCCATACATAACTCAATGTAATTAGCGATAGAGTCTCTGGACCCTGGCACTTCCTTTTCGATGGCATTGATGTATGACTCAACGCCATAATGCATCGTTACATTCATAGCCTCGCCGGGATCGGTCAGGATGAGGCGAAAAGCTTCGGGGATCTCAACCCAGTCGAGGTAAATCCCGAGTTCATCTTCGAGGTACTGACGTACACTGCCTTTATCCGTCGGTGGCCCCACATCGGCAACAAGATGCATGGCGCTTTCGAATTCAAACCGTCCCCGAACGAAACTAGTGGCAAAGCCGCCCGGCACATTGTGCTGCTCAAGGAGGAGGACACTGACGCCCTTTGCCGCCAGTTGTGCGGCAGCACTCAGGCCGCCATTTCCTGCTCCGACCACAACACAGTCGTAGGATCTACAGATGTGTTGTGGAACTGTTTGTGCAGTCATCTCGCCATCCTCCTATGCAATAATTGTTTATAATGAAAATAACACCCAGGGCTGCGACGAGTTTCTACCTAGTGAGTCGTTCCTTCCAGCATCCACTAAATCTTATTTTGCGATAGCCTGCGTGCCCCGCAGTGCAGCGATCTCCCCACGCAGCTTTTGCGCTTTGCGCTCATCGCCTTGCTCCATTTTGAAAGCCAGCTCTGTCGCCAGTTGCGCCAGCTTGCTCAGCCGCCGTGCTTCGCCTGGGCCATAGCGGCTCCTGGCGCGCCAAATCGCCCCTAGGCGTTTGCGGTAGGAACCAATCATGTCGTATTCCTCCGCCGTGAGCAAGCCGCTTTCGACCTCTGCCTTCAGGTGCACCGCAATCCAGCGCTTCTCCTGTTGCGCTGCCAGCAGGATCACTGCCAGGATGACAAGCATGCCGCCCCAATTGTTCATCACGCTCATCAGCAGACAGACGGCGCTGGAAAGCGAGACAAGCAAGTTATGCATGCCATGCACGAACATGGCGCCCAGCAATCCCAGAGGGGGCATCGCCCAGCGGAGGCAGCCCCGTGCCCCCATGCGGGCGTAGCCCAGCGAAGCGCCAAATATAGAGGTAAAAAGCGCGTGGTTCATGCCAAAGACAATGGCGCGGAAAAAGGCGCTCGTAACCAAGCCTTCTAAGCCAGCCTGCTGTAGGCTGGCTGCAAAGTAAAACACATTCTCCGACATGGCGAAACCAAAGCCTACGGTCGCGCCATAGATAATACCATCCAAGACGTCATCGAACTCGCGCCAGAAGAAGAGCAAGAGCAGGAACACAGCGAATCCTTTAGCGGATTCTTCCACCACAGGTGCCAGCAGTGTACTGGACAGCAACTGGGCGGAGGCTTCGTCCAAAGCCGTCAGTGGCTGTCCCAGCGTCTCTTCCCCGATGATGGAGAGGATGCCTACCGGCACTGCGCCCCAGATAAAAGCGGCGAGCAGCAGATGCCTTGGCTCCTTCT